>CAMGMW010000093.1 GCA_946059285.1 uncultured Clostridia bacterium | reverse complement strand
CACGAGGTAAGAAAAGTCTGTGTTGTCCACCCGGGCACCGTAGTATAAATGCCGAAAAATCCCATAAGCATCCGCAGTGAACTGATAGGTAGAATTGGCGGTATTCAGCGTAAACAGGCGGTTATTTACAATGATTGACATGGCAAACCTCCAAGGCGTGTTGTTTTTGGCAGAATGATTTTTGCTGTGGTTCCGATATTTTCTTCGCTTTCCAGCGTTACGCCGTACTCTTGTCCGAAGCACAGCTCGATCCGTGCATTCACATTGACAAGACCGTAGCCCGGCGATTTCTGCGGATCAAGAATTTCGGCAAGGATCTTTGCGGGAATCCCGATGCCATTGTCGCTGATGGTACAGACGATGTTTCCATCCTCCTGCGTAATTTGCAGGAAAACGAGTACCGGCTCTGCGGTACTTTTCACTGCGTGGTTTACGACATTTTCCACAAAGGGTTGGAGAATCAGCTTGGGCGTGATGCAGTCCAGCAGAGTTTCATCAATTTCCCATACAAACTCAAACATTCCGGGAAAGCGCGTTTCCTGAATCGCAATGTAGTGCTTTGTCAGCTCAATTTCTTTTTGCATAAGAACATATTCCTGCCCCTTGCTCAGAGAAAGCCGATAAAATTGAGACAAATGATTCGTAAATTCGCTGAGTGCAGTGTTTCCCTCGCGCAGAGCCATGGAAGAAATGGAGGAAAGAGAATTGTAAAGAAGGTGCGGATTGATCTGGCTTTGCAAAAGCTGGAGCTGGGTGCTTTTCTGCTGGATTTCCCTGAGATACACGTCGTTGATCGCGCTGTCCAGCGCGGCGGACATTTTGTTCATCGAGGCAGCGAGCTTTCCGATTTCGTCGTTGCTGGTTTCAAGAGCGGTTGCGGAAAAGTCGTTGTTTTCGATCTTCTCCACCTGCCGCATCAACGCCTGAAAGCGCTGGGTAAAGTAGCGTGAAATCAGCAGAATCAGCAGGCAGGAAATCAGGATGCAGGCGCCGAAGATCAAAAGCGTCCGGCTCGTGCTGATGAGATTGTCCGCATAGACCGTTTTGCAGGAAATTGCTGCGATGCTGCGCCAACCGTTTGCCAAAATGTCGCAGGAAACAATGCATTCCTGCCCGTTAATCACCGCGAGAAACGGTGCCGTCGGTATGCGGCCCGCAAGCTCCGCGCAGAGGCCCGAAAGATTTTGGCCGATTTGGTCTTTCTCCGTCGCGCTCATAATGGTTCCGGCGGAATCCGCAACCGCTGCCCAAACGCCCGGTGCATCCGGAAGAAAGGCGGAAAACACGCTCTCCCGCACGGAGATCACCAGATAGTTGTCATAATCGACCTGATAGCCGTAGTTGAGCGGACGGCCAAAGACGACCTGCCGCTCACCGCCCTTGCCGCGCACCGGAATGCATCGAATGACACTGACATGCGGAGAGACCTTCTGCTCGGCAAAGGGAAAGCTGTCGCTTTTGGAGCGGATGAAATAACCGTCGGAGGCCAGCGTGGCATTGCTCGTGTAGATGGTCAGGCGGTCGATGTTGCCGTTAGCCACCAGAAAGCCGGAAAGCTTGGCACTGAACTCGTTGTATGTGTTGATATATTCAATGTCGGAGGTGTAATTGGTGTTGAGTTGGGCTTGCAGCTTGCTGTCTGTATAGAGCAGGGAGGAGATCTGCTCGATCGGCGTAATGATCGAATCCACACCGGAGGACAGCCGCTGGGTCATGTTTTGCAGATCATTCTCTGCCTGCTCGCGCAAACGGTTTCGGGAATCAATGGAGCCGTAGACCGTCACGATCAGCAGCGGGATGATGCTGGCAATCAGCAAAAGCATCAGCATTTTCTTTCGAATCGGAAGGTCGTTCAGCTTCCGCTGGAGCTTTTTGAAGGCCTGTCTCACGGAGAACACCTCTTTTTATACTGCGACGGCGTCATACCGAACCGCTTGGCAAACAGCGCGCAAAAATAAGAGGGATTCTGATAGCCGAGCTGCGCAGAAATCTGCGTGATCTTCAGATTGCTGCCGTCCAGAAGCTGCGCTGCGCGGATCAGGCGTTTCTCCGTAAGATATTCCAGAACGGTGCAGCCGAGCTGCTTTTTGAACATGGTACTGAAATAGTTTGCAGAAAGACCAAACTCCGCCGCGATCTCGTCGATCGAAAGCGGCTTCGAAAGGTTCCGGTCAATATAGGCTGTGATCTTCTGAACCGAAAGGAGGCGCTGATCGGCAGTTGCTTCCACGATTTTTCCCATCAGCTTCTGCAAAAAGTCGGCCATTTCCTCGCACATCGTCACGGGACTGACAATGTGGAAGATACGGAACAGCAATGCCGTTTTTGCGGCTTCTCCCGTCTTTTGGAAGGAAGCCAGCTCGGGAAGCGTCTGCAAAAGCGTCTCGATCAGTTCCGCAGACAGCCGATGATACGCTCTGCTGTCCGCCGGAAGGCAGTGATAGTACGCCTGCAGCCATTGCAGAACTGCTGTGGTGCTCAGCCGGTTAATTGCCGCTGTCAAGCATTCTGTCTCCGGTCGCGGGCGGAGTGCTTCCTCGGGAATTTTCCACGACAGCTTGTGCAGTCGGCCGGAACCCTGATGCAGCAGCAGCTCGTGTGCCGCGCAGCGCAGGACTCTGATCGTTTCGGCCGCATCGGTGATTGCCGTGGGCGCATCCGTACTGACTGCATTCACCCAGCGGCGTTCCTCCGGCGCGAGCGCGGCAAGCATGGGCTCGTCAAAGCACTGCGTGGAAAGCAGCAGCAGCTCCTCTGCCTTCAGCGTCAGAAGGACTGTGCCGGGGAGCGCGCAGCATTTTATGATGCTGCTTTTCAAAGCTTCCGGCATTGCCTCTCCTTGTGTTTCCCGCAGATAGGCAAGCTCTCCGATTTGCAGCAGCGTAAAATAGCAGGCGCTGCTTTTCGTCCCGTCTGGACAGCGCAGCGCCGGCGTATAGCCGGGCATCGGGTTGACCGCCGCTGCCGATGCCGCAGCAAGAATATACTCGCGCAGATTGCTTCTGGACGCTGCGGAAATGGCGCGCCGCTCGTCGCAGTGCAGGCGGACTCTTTCCAAAAGCGCAGGGACCTCGGCCAGATCGATCGGCTTCAAAAGAAAATCTACGGCATCGACTGTGATCGCGTTTTTCAGATAATCGTGCTGGTCATAGCCCGTCAAAAAAACGATGGCAATATCCGGATACTGCGCGTGCAGGCGGACGGACAGCTCGATCCCGTCCATCACAGGCATCTTAATATCGGTCACGACAACATCGGGCCGCTGCTCGGAAATCGTGTGGAGAGCCTGTGCGCCGTTCATCGCGGTCGCGCAGATCTCAAAGCCATAGGCTGCCCAGTCGATATTGTCCCGCAGGAGCTGGAGCTCCAGATATTCGTCGTCAACAAGCAGAACACGGTACATTTTTCAGTTTTCCTTTCGGATTCTTCTGTGCGTTTATCATAAGGCATATGCCGCAGAAAGTCAATTGCTTGTGCAAAATGAATAGAAATGGATTAGCTTTCAGAGAATCGTGGTATTTCATATTTCTCTGCATTCTGCTATGATGAAAAGCAAGGAGGGGTGAACGCATGAGAGAAAAAGCAATGGCCAAAATGCCCTCACATAAACTCGGCAAGAAAATCCTGCGGCAAAGATACCTGCTGCTCATGCTTCTTCCGGCTGTCCTTTGGGTAATTCTATTCTGCTACGCGCCAATGGTCGGCCTGTATATGGGCTTTGTCAATTTTAAGCCAACGCTGGGCAATTTCTGGAAAACGCTGTTCAGCAGTGAGTTTGTTGGCTTGCAGTGGTTCAAATACTTCTTTTCCGGAAATGACTTCTGGATTGTTATGCGCAACACGCTGGTTTCCAGCGGCTTGACCCTGATCTTTGGCTTCATTGCGCCGATCACGATCGCGCTGCTTCTGAATGAGGTAAAAAACGTCCGCTTCAAAAAAGCGGTGCAGACGGCATCGTACCTTCCGTACTTTGTTTCCTGGGTCATTGCGGCGAATATCATTACGACGCTGCTTTCCTCCTCCGGGGCGATCAACTCGCTGCTCAAAGCGCTGGGTCTGATTGACGAGAGTATCCTGTTCTTGCAGGAGGGAAAGTATTTTTACTGGATCATTGCCCTGTCAAACACCTGGAAGGACATGGGCTACAATTCCATCATCTATCTTTCCGCGATCTCTGCGGTCAACCCCGAGCTGTTTGAAGCCGCAACGGTGGACGGCGCAAGCCGCTGGAAGCAGATCTGGCATGTGCTGCTGCCGGGAATCAAGCCGACCATCATCATCATGCTGATTCTCTCCATCGGAAGCCTTTTGAACACGGGCTTCGACCAGTTTTTCCTGCTGGGAAATTCCCTGACGCGCAATTTCTCCGACGTGATCGACACCTATGCTTACCGCTATGGCATTCAGAAGGGTATGTTCTCCTATGCCAGCGCCGTGTCGCTGTTTAAGTCTGTTGTGGCTTTTATTCTCGTCTTTACCGTCAATAAGATCGCCAAAAAGACTGAGAACAGCCACCTGTTTTAGGAGGGAACGCCATGGTGCAGAAAAAAGGGTTTCGCCTGAGCAGCGTTTTGATCTATGCTGCGCTGAGTCTTCTGTTTATCATCACATTTTATCCATTTTGGAATATCTTTGTTCTCTCTCTGAACGACGCAACGGATTCGCTGCGCGGCGGTCTGATGCTCTGGCCGCGCGTGTTTTCCATTGACAGCTATAAGGCAGTCTTGTCTGATACGGCGCTGCTCTCCTCGCTCCGGGTGACGCTGCTGCGCACAGCCGTCGGCGTACCGCTGAATCTTCTGGCCGTGACAACGCTGGCCTACGCTCTGAGCCAGCGCGACCTGATCGGCCGCCGCCAGATCAATCTGCTGTTTGTTTTCACCATGTATTTCAGCGGCGGACTGATTCCGACCTACATGATCGTCAAATGGCTGGGACTGATCGATAACTTTCTGGTATACCTCCTGCCGGGCCTGTACAACGTGTATTGGATGATTCTGGTGCGAACCTACATGGAGGGGCTTCCTTACAGTATGATCGAGTCGGCAAGGATCGATGGAGCCAACGACATCCAGATTTTTGCAAAGGTTGTGCTTCCCTCGTGTGCGCCGGTCGTGGCGACCATCGGGCTTTTCTCTGCAATTTATCATTGGAATGCTTGGTATGACTCATATATTTACACGAACAAGCCTGCACTGGAGACGCTCTCCAACACGCTGGTCAAAATTCTCAACCAGTACCAGACGGGCGCGATGATGACGCAGGCGCAGCAGATGGCCGCAAGCGCCAAGCGCCTGCCCGTGTCCAGCGAGAGCATTCGGATGACGGTCACGATGGTAACGACGATTCCGATCATTCTGGTCTATCCCTTCGTGCAGAAGTATTTCATCAAGGGCATGATGCTCGGGTCCGTAAAGGAATAACTCTATAAATTATAAATCGGGGGATTTTTTATGGCAAAAATCGTATTACTCGGCGCAGGAAGCTCGATTTTCTGCAAGAATGTCCTTGGCGACTGTTTGCTAACTCCGTCGCTGGCTGACGCGGAGATTGCGCTGTGCGACATCGACGGTGAGAAGCTGGCGCAGTCGGAACGG
>CAMGMW010000092.1 GCA_946059285.1 uncultured Clostridia bacterium | reverse complement strand
ACCAACGCCGAACTGACCGATGATGTCAATTTCGTCCTGCTTTTCCATCTCCTGCTTAAAGCCAAGGGAGCCGCTATGCGCGATGGTACCGAGATTCTCCTCCATTTCCTCTCTGGACATACCGATGCCGTTATCCGAAACGGTCAGTGTGCCATTGTCTCGGTCAGGTGTCAAAGTGATCTTAAAGTCACTGCGGCTGAGCCCGACGGAATCATCTGTCAGCGCTAAGTAAGCCAGCTTATCGATTGCATCCGAAGCGTTTGAAATAATCTCGCGCAGGAAAATCTCACGATGTGTATAGATTGAGTTGATCATTAAATCCAGCAGCCGTTTCGACTCTGCTTTAAACTGTTTCTTCGCCATGTTTTCCGCTTCCTTTGTTTGATTTATGAGAGTGTTGTTAGCACTCTTTTCATATGAGTGCTAAATCTATTATAACGACAATTTTATAAAAAGCAAGCCCTTGTTACAAATTGTTCAGAATTTCGGTTCAATCATCAATCTTGGCATCATTCCGGAGCATAAGCAAAAAGTTGGGGAATAGATTCCAACAAGTGATTCTTATCCGCAAGCCGTTTTGAGACAGGAATTCCTCATCCACTTCACGAAAAAAGAAAACCGCCGCGTGCAGGCGCACACGGCGGTTTCAGTCGTTACATTATTCTTCGTTTTCTTCCTCGGTAACTTCTGTCTCCTGCGCTTCTTCGGCAGCAGGGGGCAGCAGTGCACGGATGGACAACGAAATCCGCTTGCGGTCATTGTCAATGTCAATGATCTTTGCATCCACTTCCTGACCCTCGGTCAGAACGTCGCCGGCTTTCTCAACGCGATGATCTGCAATCTGGGAGATATGGATCAAGCCGTCAACGCCGGGCAGGATCTCTGCAAATGCACCGAATTCTACCAGTTTTACGATCTTTACTCTGGCAACGTCGCCGACAGAATACTTCGCGCAGAACTGATTCCACGGATTCATCTCCGGCGTCTTATAGCCAAGGGATATCTTCTTCTTTTCAGCATCAAACTTGATTACAAAGACCTCGATCTTATCGCCGACCTTCACAACCTCGTCCGGTGTCTTGATGCGGCCCCATGACAGCTCGGAGATATGAACCATGCCGTCCACGCCACCGATATCAACAAACGCGCCGTAGCTGGTGAGAGACTTAACGGTACCGGTGTATTTCTTGCCGACTTCAATCTCACTCCAAAGCTTTTCGACTGCGGCCTTGCGTTCCTCCGCATTGACCTTGCGGATAGAGCCGACCACTCTGCGGCGAGCCTGATTGAATTCGGTAATCATCAGCTTTACGGTCTGACCCTTGAGGGAAGACATATCACCGCCCTTTGCGATACCCGTCTGGGAAGCAGGGATAAATACACGCACACCCTTTACATTTGCGACGACGCCGCCCTTGTTTTCTTCGGTAATGACGCCTTCCACCACAGTCTTGTTTTCACACGCGGCAGCCACGTCATCCCAAACCTTGATACCGTCCAGCTTCTTCTTGCTGAGCTGTACAGTACCTTCCTGATCGTTGACACGAACCACAAAGACTTCGATTTCGTCTCCGACCTTCAAAACATCCTCCGGCTTGACCGTCGGATCTGCGCTGACTTCGTCATACGGGATGTAGCCTGCATGCTTCGTTCCAAGATCGACCTGAAGCTCAGTTGTGCCGATTGCGGTAACGACGCCCATAACCTTATCTCCTGTATTTAAAGTCTTGATGGACTGCTCCAGCAGCTCTTCAAAGCTCTCCTCTGCAACAGCATCAATGTTAGTAATTTCGCTCATCGTCTGATTGACCTCCTTTATTATCCACGCCGGTGTCGAAGCACCCGCTGTGATACCAATACAATGCGCCAAACGCAGCTTGTTCGGCTCCAGCTCGCCGGCGTTGTCCACGGGAAAAACGTTGGAACAGTGCATTTGACAAATATGCGCCAGACGACCCGTGTTGGAGCTGTTTCTGTCTCCGACCACAATCATTGCATCGCAAGCCGATGCCAATTGTGCCGCCTCGGTCTGTCTGTTTTCTGTCGCTTTGCATATTGTATCAAAGATTTCTCGATTTGTACACACCTTTTTTACGATTTTCTTGCAAGATTCCCATAAAAATTGTGTGCTTGTTGTCTGCGAAACCATAGTAATTGGCAAATCACGATGCTCCGGCGCCGCGTCGAGCCAGTTCTGCAGTTCCTCCGGACCAGAAAACACCAGCGGATTCCTGCACCAACCTGCAATCGCCGCCACCTCGGGATGGCTTGCCGTACCGATGATGATCGGCTGGCGTCCCTTTGCCTCTGCTGCCGAAACCAAATGATGAATCCTCTTCACCGAAGGGCAAGTCGCATCGAGCAGCGTGATATTCCGCGCCAGTAAGGCTTCATACGTTGCGCGTGTTACCCCGTGCGAACGGATGACCACGGTGCAGCCATCCGGGATTTCTTCCGGCTCAGATACTTCCCTCACGCCCTGCTCCGCAAAATGCCGCACCAGATGATGATTATGTGCAATCGGGCCGAAGGTAACTACCTGCTTCCCTTCCCGAAGAACCTGCTCAACCATCTCCACGGCGCGCTTCACGCCATAACAAAAGCCAGCGGTTTTCGCAACCACGATCTTCACAGTGTCTCACCCAATGCATAGATTCGGTTCATCAGTTCCTCTGACAGTGTGCGTATTTCTTCGTTTGTAGCGCGGCGTTCTGCCGTTTTGGGATAATATGGCTCACCGAAAACCACAGACATCGGTTTCCAGAAGCGTTTATCCGTGCTGACATAAATCGGAACGATGGGTACTCCCGTTCTGGCGGCGATCAAAACCGCTCCGCCGTGAGGCTCAGAACGCTTCCCATTGCGAATGCGCGTACCTTCCGGGAAGATCAGCACTTTATCATCGTCGCGCAGAACACGCATTGCCGTCTTGATTGCATTGATATCGTTGGCAGTGCGGTCCACAGGAAATGCACCAACTTTTTTGAAAAAACATTTCAGTATCGGCGTTTCAAACAATTCCCTTTTTGCCATACAGCGGAAGATATGCTTCGGCTTCGCCGCAAGAATAATCCAGACCGGATCGGAAAACGCACTGTGATTGCCGCAGAGCACCGCGGCACCGGCAGGCAGATTCTCTTTCCCATATACCCGCATGACAGGATGCTTAAAACGAAAGATCACCTTCGCGGGGTAATAAATGAAGTGATAAAATCGCTGTGAAAAGCTACTCATAAGCCAGTTCTCTCCCGAATGATGTTGAGGATCGCCTGAACGCTGTCCTCCAAAGAAAGTTCTGATGTGTCCAGTCTGACCGCGTCATCGGCACATCGCAAAGGTGCAATGGCACGGTGCATATCCCGGTCGTCCCGCTCATTCATATCCTTCAGAACCTCTTCATATGTATCCGCGCAGTCCCGTGCCTGCAATTCCATCCAACGGCGCTTTGCGCGCACCTCCGATGAGGCAAAAAGGTAAATTTTCACATCGGCATCTGGCAATACCACTGTGCCGATATCTCTTCCGTCCATAATGACGCTGTGGGTTTTGGCCACATCTCGCTGCGTGTCCAACAGAAAACGGCGGACGGCAGGAATCGCAGAGATAACGGACGCTGTTTCCGAAACCTCCGGGCTACGAATCGCCGCTGTAACATCCTCTCCGTTCAGGATCATATGCTGTATCCCGTCGCGTGACCATTCCAAACGCAGACAAATATTCGGAAGGAGCGCACTGACGGCATCGGCGTTATGCGGATCGATACCGCTTTGCAATACCGAAAAACCAACCGTGCGATAGATCGCACCCGTATCCACATAAACAAATCCCAGCAATGCTGCCGCCCGACGCGCTATCGTGCTTTTTCCTGCTCCGGCAGGTCCGTCAATCGCAACGCTGATACACTGCATAGCGTTCTCCCATCCAATCAAAACTGATACATATTGTACATCGGAAAAACAGATTTGTCAAATCAGTCAGAGATATTTTATATCCGTTCTCCCGCAAGGGCTTACATTGCTCAGTTCGCATAAAGCTTACCGACAATCCAGTTTGAAACACGGATCGGAAGCAACTTGAAAAGTACGCAAATCAGCCGGTAGGAAAAGCCGATCGTATACAACGGCTTCACGTTCCGCTTTTCCGCAATCTTTGCAATGAACCGTCCTGCACGCTCAGGCCGCATACCACACTGTTCATCGTGCTCCATGCGTGAGACGCTGCGGCTGATTCTTCCTTGATACTCCTCGTCTCCAATGGCGGATTTTTCCCGTGCAGCCGTAAACCCGGTGCAGATGTCCCCCGGCTGGATCGCCGTAACGGAAATGCCGAATGGGCGAACCTCGTTTGCCAGAGCGCAGGTATAGGCGTTGATCGCAGCCTTAGAAGCGGAATAGAACGCCTGAAACGGAATCGCGATCGGTGCCGCGACAGAGCTGATATTGATGATTCTTCCTTTTCCCGCCTTCCGCATCAGCGGAAGTGCCGCTTTGCAGGCATTCACCATACCGAAAAAATTGACGTCAAGCTGCTTTTTCGCATCCTCTGTCGCAGTGAACTCAATCGCGCCTGAAATTCCAAAGCCGGCACAGTTGATCAGCAAATCAATATGACCTTCTTTTTCCTGCACCGCATGAATCACTGCCGCGGTCTGCGCTTCGTCCGTGACATCTGCCTGCAGATGCCGCAACGTGGAAGCATACGCCGGGATATGTCTGCTGACCGTATAGACCTGGAAGCCGTTTTTGCTTAGCTCCTGCGCCGCGGCAAGTCCGATGCCCGACGTGCCGCCGGTAATCACAGCGACTTTATCCATTTTCCTTCATAACCTTCGCCAGGATTTCCGCCGCCTCGTCGATCATCGGTTTTGTATGGATCGCCATGCAGCTTGTCCGCAGCAGGCATTCTCCCTCCGGGCATGCCGGCGGCAAAACCGGATTTGCATACACACCGGCGTCATAAGCCTGCTTAGCCTTCAGCAGCGTGTTATAGGCATCGTATGTATAAATCGGAATGATCGGTGTTTGAGACTCGATGATTTTCAGCCCGCACTCTTTTAGCCGCTTACGAAAATAGCTGCTGATGTCCGCCAGATCCTGCACAATCTGCGGATGCTCCCGCAGATAGCGCAGTGCTGCCAAAGACGCCGCACAGCAGGCGGGCGGAATGGAGGCGGAGAAAATAAAGGGACGCGAGGAGTGCTTCACATAGTCGATCACGGACTTGCTTGCAGCCATATATCCTCCGAGGGATGCCAGAGATTTGCTGAAAGTCCCCATATAGATGTCCACTTCGTCCTCCAGACCGAAGTGGCTGGCTGTGCCGCGACCTCCCTCTCCGATCACACCCAAAGCATGTGCGTCGTCCACCATAACCCGTGCGCCGTATTGCTTCGCCAGACCGCAGATCTCCGGCAGCTTTGCAATATCACCACTCATGGAGAACACGCCGTCCGTGACAATCAGGCAGCCGTAGTTTTCCGGCACCTTTTTGAGCTGCCGTTCCAGATCCGCCATATCTGCATGCTGATAGCGCAGCATTTTCCCATAGCTGAGTCGGCATCCGTCATAAATCGACGCATGGTTCTCACGATCACTGATGATGTAATCGTGC
>CAMGMW010000091.1 GCA_946059285.1 uncultured Clostridia bacterium | reverse complement strand
ATAATTCTCATCGGACAGCCCATACTTTTCCGGAACAGCGGCCGTATGGAGGGTGACACGGATTTATTTGGGTAGAATCACGCGGAAAGTGGAGCCGGCACCGTGCGTGCTATTCACCTCGATCACGCCCTGGGACAACTCCACGATCCGTTTGACCAACGGCAAGCCCAGACCGTTGCCCAAAGATTTGCGGGAGGTATCCCCCTGATAAAATTTCTCAAAGATTCGCGCCTGCACCTCCGGCGACATGCCGCAGCCGTGGTCGGCGATGGTAACAACAACACATTCCGTCTGCTCCAGCAGACGGATACTGATTTCCTGTCCCGGATCGGAAAACTTGACGGCATTGCCGATCAAATTCGTCCAGACATGCATCAGAAGGTTTTCGCAGCCAATGATGCTTACAGGGTCCAAAATGACATCAAATCCGATGTTTTTCTCCGACCATGATGGCTCCAATGAGACGACCGCCTGACGAAGCTGTTCATCCAGCCGGAAGGTTGTGCTGTGCTCCGACAGGGATTTGCTCTCCATTTTCGACAGCATCAGAATATTGGCGACCAACGTGGACAGGCGGTGTGTGTTGAAAAGGATCTTATCTAAATATTCCTCCCGATCCTCCTGCGACAGTGCAGGGTCCTGCAGCAGCATGGCATAACCCTCAATGGCGGTCAGAGGTGTTTTAAATTCATGGGAAACGTTGGCAACAAAGTCATTGCTGAGCGTGGAGGTGCTTTGCAGCTCCTGCACCATTGCGTTGAAATTGCGGAAGGTGGTTTGTACCTCCTCCAGCTTGCTGGGGTCGCTGACGGTAATGTTGAAATTACCGCGGGCGATCTCCTTTGAGGCATTGCTCAGCTTCACCATGGGGGCAAGAATGCGTCGCCCGACAAAAAAGCTCACCATGCCGCCGGCTACCGCCGAAACGCTCAGCAGCGCCATCAGGGTGGAGAAACTCAGATTGCGAATCACACCGAAATTATTCAGCAGCAGCAGGATCCCCGCCACCGCGCCGAAAGAAAACAGCACGATGACAAAGATGATCAGAGAGTAGTACGTCCGCATCCGCGGCGATAATTTATTCTTCATGCTTCTTGACCGCCTTATATCCGATGCCGCGAACGGTAATAATCTCAAAGTCAGGGTTGTCACGGAAGCGATCGCGCAGTCGGTTGATGTGTACGTCCACCGTGCGCGGATCTGTCGGGGAGTCCAGCCCCCAGATATCGTCCATCAGCTGCTGGCGGGTAAAAATATGGGACGGAGACGAAACCAGCTTGTAAAGCAGCAGAAATTCTTTCTGCGGAAGAACGGTCTCCGTACTGCCGCAGCGGACGGAAAAAGCGTCAAATTCCAGTGTTGTGCTGCCGACCGTTTGTCTACGGTCAGCGACCATCTGCGCACGGCGCAGCAGGGCATTGATACGAAGCACCAGCTCATTGAGATTGATCGGCTTGACCATATAGTCATCCGCACCCGACAGGAAACCAAGCTGCATGTCCTGAAAGCTGTCCTTTGCGGTGATCATCAGGACGGGGACGTTATTACCGCTGCTCCGCAGGCTCTGAATCAGTGCGTAGCCGTCCATGCGCGGCATCATAATATCGGAAACGATGAGGTCGATATATTCCCGATCCAGCAGCTCCAGCGCAGCAGCTCCGTCCGGAACGCCGATGGCGGTGAAACCGTTACGCGTCAGTACGCGGCAAAAGAGCTGTTGCAGCTCGGTATCATCCTCTGCAACGAGAATTTTGAACATAATATCACCTCCGGCAAGCACAGTATACCATATGGGAGCAGGATTTGTAAAAGGGGAAAACGATTTTTAACGAAATTTCATACTCAGTTGATATTGAGTTGATGTTATTGGTGTATGATACTTATAAAAGACAGGAGGTGCGGTCCATGAGCGATAAGGAACGCAGAAAAATTGAACAGGCGCAGAAGGCAGATACGAATCGGATTTTTACACTGCCGAACCTTCTGAGTTTCTTTCGGCTGCTGCTGATCCCCGTAATCATCGCATTTTATGTAAACCAGAAGTATTGGTGGGCATTTGCCATGCTGCTGCTCTCCGGCGCGACGGATGTGATCGACGGCTGGATTGCCCGCAGTTTCCATCTGGTGTCTGATTTTGGAAAAGCCATCGATCCGGTCGCTGACAAATTGACACAGATCGCACTCCTGCTGTGCCTGATGCCCATGAAATATTGGTGGATGGTGGGTGTGCTGGTCTTCAAGGAAGTTTCCATCGGTATCCTGACGCTGATTGCGCTTAAGCGGCTGCACCGTGTTTACAGCGCCGGATGGTATGGCAAGCTTTGCACGTTGGCAATTTATCTGTCCATGTTTGTTCTGATCCTTTGGCGCGATGCGCCGTCCGCATTCGTGCTATGGGATGCGATTATCTGCTCCGCACTGATTCTGATGTCCTTCGTTTTGTACCTGATTCGCTATATGATGATCCTGCGGACGCCGCAGAAAGGCAACGGGGAGGAGACTGTATGAGGCGGCGGTTTCTGGCTTTTCTCGCGGCACGGAAGGGAAAATTCCACCCACGCAGCCGAAGAAAGAAGCAATACTTCCGCTGCCCCGCATGCCGTGCTGTACAGTCTGTACCGATTGGGAGAGGACAGACAAAGGTCATTTGCAAGAAATGCGGAGAGATTTTTCTGCGCAGGACCTGAATCCGTCAATATATTTGCAACACGCCCGTCCAGATCAGACGGTGTCCGTAAGACAGTATTGAGTACGTCCGAAGAAGCCTATCCTTCTTCGGACGTTTTTCTGTGCGGATGGTAGATTTTTTCACATATTTCAAATATACTGTATTCAAAAAAGAGAGAGACAAATTGGAATTTGTCTAAAGGAGGACACAATGGTTATCATACTAGGCGAGCGTACAGCCGATACCGTTAAAATATACTTTGAAAAGGCAAACAAGCCAGAAATTAAGCAAGTGTTACCTCAGAAAGCAAAGACAGTAGAAGAAGCATTAACAGACTATGAAAAAACCTTATTGCCCAATGCCACCATTTCATTTGAAAATAGTATGAAAAGGTCCGGTGTTGCGACGCCTTCGATAAAGAAGATACTTCCGCAATCTTTTCGAAAAGGAAATAACCCACTATGATACTTTCAAATCTGAAAGATATCGTAGTGGGTTTTCTCGACAAGCAATAAGAGAAAGGCTGCTTCCTAATGTGCCCTTTCCCTTTGCCGGACCTTTTGACAGATAGATGCTCAGATCAAGAAATGTCCTTTTTTTGGTACTTCCAAAACGCAAACGCAATTCCGACAACGCCAAAGGCGATCCCAACCGACAGAAATTCTCCATTTAAAGCCCGGTTCGCAATGATATCCGCTCCTTCTGTATAGCCGAAGGGAGTGATATACTTTAGGAACTCCGCTTCTTCCGTCAGATTCGCAATGATGTTCAGAAAATAGAAGATGGCGGCCAGACCGAGTCCGATTCCGAGACTGCCGCGGTTCAGAAATGCGGAAATACCAAAGGTAACAGCGGCTATCTCAAGCTGCATCAGAAGATAGGCAAGGAACAGCAGCGCCAGTGTTTTCACTGGCACTTCTTCCCCGATTGCTAAAACGGACAGCGCCGTAACTGCCATGACAATCAAATTGAGAATCACAATCTGGACAAAAATGGCGCACAGCTTCTCTGCCACGATTCTTGTCCTTGAAACCGGGTGTGTCAGAAGAAACTCCGCAGTATGTTCTTTTTCTTCTTTTGCCAGCGAAGAGATCCCGAGCAGCGCCGCAAAAAATGCGCCGCCAATGCCCAGCACATTGCCGCATTCCACACCAAAGTAGCCGATAAACTCTCCAAAGTTAATTCTATCCATTCCAAACGCTTCAGAAAAGCTGCCCATATCGGCAAACATCGTGCTGATCTCCCCCATTTGGGAGGACATTTCCGGGTAGATGATCACGCAGATACCAAGCATAAAGGAAATAGCAGCAGCCCAGATAAGCAGCGCCGTTTTTCCCCGTTTCACTTCGTGCTTAAAGATTGTCATTGCCGTCTTTCTCCTTTACATAGTAGTGCATAAAGATCTCCTCTAAATCCGGCTCTGCAATCGTGACGTCTGTGATCGGAAGACCTGACAGGACTTTCAGCAGCAAATCGGGCTTCCCGCTGTAGAGGAAACTGACCGCGTCTTGCGCTGTTTTCACATCTTTGATTTGATCGAGGGCAGGTACTTCGCTTACACCTCGGAGTGTTACCCGCTTTGCGCCAGTATGACCGAGTTCTTCCACGCTGTCACACACCAAGAGCTTTCCTTCCCGAATCACGGCGGCGTGTTTGCAATACTTCTGTACCTCCGAAAGAATATGAGAGGACAGAAATACCGTCGCACCATCCTCGTTGCGCTCTTTCAGAAGAGAATAGAACTCCCGCTGCATCAGCGGGTCGAGCCCACTGGTAGGCTCGTCGAGAATATAGAGTTTGGGTTTGTGCTGCATGGCGCACACAATGCCGACTTTCTTGCGGTTTCCGAGGGACAATTCATCTATTTTTCGGGAGGTATCCAGTTCCAGCCGGTCGCAAAGCAGTTTTGCCTCAGCCGAGCATTCCCTCTTCCGCAGGTCGGCGGACAGACGAAGAATATCCTTTACACGCATCCCTTTATAAAACATGGCTTCCGAGGGCAAATAGCCGATATCCGCAAGAATGGCGCTTTTGCATTTCTGCACATCCTGCCCGAAGATTTCCGCCGATCCGCTTGTCGCTGCAATGAGTCCGAGCAAGATGCGGATGGTTGTACTTTTTCCGGCGCCGTTGGGACCGATAAAACCGAAAAAATCGCCTTCCGCAACGGAAAGACTAACATCCACAATGCCACGGGATTTCCCATAGTATTTTGTTAGGTGGTTCGTTACAATCGCATTCATATTGTTTCTCCTTGTTTATATCGCTTTTCAAAACTGCAAACGACGGTTAAAAACCTTTTCGTAAAGGGCTTTTCGGTTAATGCGCCATATGTGGATACTGCTCCATGATCTTAGATTTTGTTTTCCTCTCCCGCTCCATCATTTCAAGGAGATCGGTAGGCTCATAAATTCAAAACATGACAATAATATCCTGTATTCGGTTCAAATAAGAAGTATGCCGGTGCCGAAACCGAGTTCAAAGCGTACATGCACTTTGGATCACCCTGAAAGTGCGTAAGTTGCAAATAAAGCAGATTTCGGAGGATGACGGAACATCATCCTCCGAAACGGCAGCGCCGCAGACACTCCACACGGAAAAACATTCTGTATTGAAGTATCAATTTTTTCGGCAGTCTGCAAGTGGCCGCTGCAGAATCGACTGTTCTGCAGCAGCTCCCTCATTATGACTTCTTTTTGTGAATATAAAGAATCCCCAAGCAGCCCTCTCCGCAGTGACAGGAAATTGTACAGCCGGCAGTGGTGTCATAAATATGTTCAAAATGACCGCATTCGCGCACTGTGCGGTGGACGACCTCGGAAATCTCCTTGGGGACCGGTGTATGTGTGATGAATATCCGCTCATAAAGCAGGTCATCGGCTCCCTCCAGGCGGCTGCGGACATACTGTTCCATGCTCTTGACATAGTTGCCACGATACTTCTTCCCGACA
>CAMGMW010000090.1 GCA_946059285.1 uncultured Clostridia bacterium | reverse complement strand
ACTCAACACAAGACGGAAAAACTTTTGAAAAACTTTTGTGGAAAAATCGTGCGCGGTCCTGTATAATGATGGCAAGAGAGAAAAGGAGCGTGGAAGCAATGCGATACGGTTTTGGCGTGGATGTAGGCGGAACGACGGTGAAGCTGGGATTTTTTGATGAAAACGGTACGCTGCTTGTTCGGCGGGAGCTTCCGACCCGCACCGAACATGGCGGCGCGGCGATCCTGCCGGATATCGCGGCGGCAATTAACGGCAGCCTGACGGAGACGGGTACCGCGAAGGAACAGGTACTGGGCATCGGCATCGGCGTGCCCGGTCCCGTGAATGACGCCGGCGTAATCAACCGCTGTGTCAATCTGAACTGGGGCGTGTTCAACCTGCACGATGCGCTGGGGGAGCTGACGGGGCTGCCCGTCAAGGCGGGCAACGACGCGAACGTGGCGGCGCTGGGTGAATTCTGGAAGGGCGGCGGTCAGGGCTGCCGGTCTGCGATCTTTGTTACGTTGGGCACCGGCATCGGCGGCGGCATCATTCTCGACGGTAAGGTACTTTCCGGTGCGCACGGCGTTGGCGGAGAGATCGGGCACATCGAGGTCAGTGCCCCGGACAGGCACCCGTGCACCTGCGGTAAGCGCGGCTGCGTGGAGCAGTATGCCTCGGCAAACGGCATTGTCCGGGTGACCAAGGAGCGCCTGGCGGCGACCGACGCGCCGAGTGTCCTGCGGGGAAAGCAGGCGCTGACTTGCAAGGATGTGTTTGACGCGGCGCAGAACGGAGACGACTTTTCCGTACAGACGCTGGAGATTGTTTTTGACTATTTGGGTGAGGCGCTCGCCTCCGCTTGCTGCGTGTGTGATCCGGAGTGTATCATCCTCGGCGGCGGTGTTTCCAGAGCCGGTTCCTATCTTCTGGAGGGTGTTGAGCGGCATTTCGAACGGCATATGTTCCACGCCTGCAAGGGTACGCGGTTTGCCCTGGCAACGCTGGGCAACGACGCCGGTATGTACGGCGCGTTCCGGCTGGCTGCTTTGCAGGCCGGCGCCGCGCTGTAATACTGTTTACACATGCAATGCGTTCATTTGAAAAACGCATATACACTCAAACGCTTAAGTTTCGTATCAATCCATTTTTTTCAGCGAATACTTTTTTTCCCTCCTGCCAAACTACAGCGGGAGGGATTTTTGATGGAACGTCGAAAAAAAGATCCGGAGCGGCACAGCTCCCTGCATGACCCGAAACTGCCCGTGATCCACGGTGAGACTTGCGGAAACCGCAGTGAAAACCATATCTGTCCGGCGCCTGTTCCGTCGCAGGAGTCCGACCTGCCTCGACACGAATTGTAACGCTTCGGCATAAGATGCTTCGGAGAGCAATCTCCGGAGGGAGGTAAGATCTATGTGGAATCGTTGCTGTGATCCCTGCAATCCCTGCGAGGATTGCGGTGTAGAGGCGCGGTTTGTAAGCTGTGAGGAGCAGCGCGAGGAAGCGGCGGAGTGCTGCTGTGACGACGATGCCAAAAAGAAATGCTGCTGCCATAGGCACTGCTGCTGTGAGGAATAATTAAAAAACGGCTCCCGCGGGCAACTGCCCGCGGGAGCCTAGATTATTATGCAGTATCATGAAGCGGAAGAATCATTCCCCGGTCAGAAGTGAGCACCACGTTTCGCTTCCGTCGGGATTACGGACGTAGGTGTGGCTGTTGGTCGCCTCCTGAATGGCCGCATAGTACCAGTGATTCGGCGTACAGTCCTTCCATGTGGCCATTCCGGGCAGAAGGTCGGTGTTCTTCGGATTCCGGTTGAGCATGTTGTTGATCAGCGTAAACGCTTCCGCACGGGTGATGTTGTTGTTCGGCAGGAATTTGCCGTTGCCGTAGCCTTTGACCCATCCGTATTTTGCCGCACAGGAAATCGAATCCTTTGCCCAGTGATTGGAGATATCGGTCAAAGCGGAATTCTCCGCGCAGTCTGATACGGCGGCGAAGCGGATCGCAAGGGCTGCAAGCTCAGCGCGGGTAATCGGTGCGTTGGGACGGAAGCTCCCGTCTTTATAGCCCTTCAGGATACCCATATTGCACAGCGTGGAAACTGCGGTGTTGTACCAAGCCTTCCTGCTCACGTCCCGGAAGCTGTTGGAGTCGGTTTGATATTTGGCGCGGACCTCGTCCTTCAGCAGCCGGTAAAACACCATTGCGACCTCCGCACGGGTGATTTGCCGTTCCGGACGGATTGTGCCGTCCTCGTAGCCGCCGACATAGGCATAATGCGTCTCGGTGTCCAGCAGCGGCAGCTCGAAGCGATAGACGTAGACTGCATCCTCTGTACCGGAGACGGTGCCGCCTTCCGGCAGCGCGGGGGACCATGCGCCGTTGCCGTAGCCGCTAAACGGGAGCATGCCGACGGGGGTCTTTTGCAGCGTGCCGCTGCCTTCCGTCAAGGGGACGAGCTCCGTGAGGTCTGCGTTGCTGCCGTCCGCCCAGGTGCCGTTGACGATGCGGTAAACAACCTTCTTTTCCTGCACGGCCGTGGAGGTGTCGATCAGTTCCAGACCGTTGATGGCGGTCACGTTCTCGCAGCCCTCAAACATATGGTCGCTGTAGCGGTTGGCATATGCGCCGTTCGGGAGAATGACCCACAGCTCATACAGGGCATCTCCGTCAACATCGAGGAAATAGGCGTTGTCCGTGCCCGCGGTCAGCGCGCAGAACTTGGCGATGATATCCGACTGACGGAGGTTTTCCGGCGGAACGGTGGAGAAATTGATGCTCTCAATTTGGTTGTTGTAAATGCGGACCTGCTCAATGCAGCCGAATACGCCGATCTGCTCGTTGCCGCGTGCCAGCGTCGGCTTGCTGCCGGAACCCGCGACACGGTTGTTTGCGGTCCAGTCATAGATCGCCATCTTTTCCGAGCCGTTTGCGTGGATCTCGGTCTTGCGGAAGGTGGGCAGATAGAACATATTCTCGGGGAAGGCCTTGCAGTTGTCCCAGCCCTCACCGAAGGTGATTTCCGTGAGCTCGGAGCAGCCGGCGGCAAAGCCGGTCAGACCCTCCGTCGTGACGGAAGAAAGGTCAAATCCGGACAGATCCAGCGCTTCCAGCGCGGAACAGCCGGAGAACATATCCCGCATGGAGGTGGTTTTGGAGGTGTCCAGCAGGGAAAGTCCGGTAATGGCTTTCAGGCTGCAGCAGCCCTCGAAGAGATAGCTGCTGTTCACCGGCGTATACGCGCCGTCAATGAGCACAACCCAGAGCTCATACAGCCCGTTGTTGTCATTGTCGAAGAAATAGGCGTTGTCCGTACCGGCGCCCAGCGCGTCAAACTTGGCAATGATCTCCATCTGGCGGAAATTCTCCGGCGGAACGGTGGAGAAGGTGATGTACTCGATCTGGCTGTTGTAGATGCCGACCGCGCTGACGCAGCCGAATACGCCGCCCTGCTCGGAACCCTGCGCCAAGGTCGGCTTGGTTGCCGAGGCGAGCGCTCTGTTTTCAGCCGCCCAGTCATATGCGGCGATCTTTTTGGAGCCGCCCTCGTGAATCGCGGTTTCCACATAAGTGGAAGTGTAGAACATGCCGGAGGGAAGTGCGTCCTCGCTGTAGTTGTCCCAGCCGGTGCCGAAGGAGATATCCTTCAGGCTCGGGCAGCCAACGGCAAAGAAGCTCTCGTTGCCTTTCTTTACGGAGGAGAGGTCAAAGCCGGACAGATCCAGCGCCGTGAGCTTGCCGCAGCCCTCAAACATGCTGGACACCAGCTCGGCCGTGGAGGTGTCGATCAGTTCCAGACCGTTGATGGCGGTCACGTTCTCGCAGCCCTCAAACATATGGTCGCTGTAGCGGTTGGCATATGCGCCGTTCGGGAGAATGACCCACAGCTCATACAGGGCATCTCCGTCAACATCGAGGAAATAGGCGTTGTCCGTGCCCGCGGTCAGCGCGCAGAACTTGGCGATGATATCCGACTGACGGAGGTTTTCCGGCGGAACGGTGGAGAAATTGATGCTCTCAATTTGGTTGTTGTAAATGCGGACCTGCTCAATGCAGCCGAATACGCCGATCTGCTCGTTGCCGCGTGCCAGCGTCGGCTTGCTGCCGGAACCCGCGACACGGTTGTTTGCGGTCCAGTCATAGATCGCCATCTTTTCCGAGCCGTTTGCGTGGATCTCGGTCTTGCGGAAGGTGGGCAGATAGAACATATTCTCGGGGAAGGCCTTGCAGTTGTCCCAGCCCTCACCGAAGGTGATTTCCGTGAGCTCGGAGCAGCCGGCGGCAAAGCCGGTCAGACCCTCCGTCGTGACGGAAGAAAGGTCAAATCCGGACAGATCCAGCGCTTCCAGCGCGGAACAGCCGGAGAACATATCCCGCATGGAGGTGGTTTTGGAGGTGTCCAGCAGGGAAAGTCCGGTAATGGCTTTCAGGCTGCAGCAGCCCTCGAAGAGATAGCTGCTGTTCACCGGCGTATACGCGCCGTCAATGAGCACAACCCAGAGCTCATACAGCCCGTTGTTGTCATTGTCGAAGAAATAGGCGTTGTCCGTACCGGCGCCCAGCGCGTCAAACTTGGCAATGATCTCCATCTGGCGGAAATTCTCCGGCGGAACGGTGGAGAAGGTGATGTACTCGATCTGGCTGTTGTAGATGCCGACCGCGCTGACGCAGCCGAATACGCCGCCCTGCTCGGAACCCTGCGCCAAGGTCGGCTTGGTTGCCGCCTGCGCTGTGAGCGGAAGGACCGAAACCACCATGCACAGCACCAGCAGCAGAGATAACAGACGTTTTTTCATATGCATGCGTTCTCCTTTACTTCTGAAATTTACCAATGGGACAAAATAAACAATTTGTTTCATCAGGCAGCAATACTTGACGTTCCAAATTGTTTGTATTCAAATCATAGCAGATTACAGGAAAAATTGCAATACTTTTTCCATTTTATTACAAAAAGATATGGCAATTTGCACAATGTTACAAAGTGCCGCATGGGTCAGACGGGGGAACGGAAAATTTCCAGCGGCGGCGCGGCAAAAGTGAAGAGGATCAGCGCGGTACCGTAAAGCATTACCAGCATCAGCGCAATGCCGCCGAGCTCCGCCGCTCTTTCGGATCGACGGAGCCGCCAGGCAAGATAGAAGCCGCCTGCCATCGTCAGATAGTAGAGCGCAATATCCACGGCAAGCCCCTCGACGCCGACGGCGCGAAGCCCGTAGTACGCGGTCAGGAGTGCGGCGGGCATGGCAAGCAGCGCGATCAAAAAGCCGCTCCACAGCCGCAGACGGTCTTTCGCACGGAACGAAAGCACCAGCGCCGCCGCCAGTGTAGGCCAGAACAGCAGCTTCAGATGCTCCCAGACGCTTTCGTTCACCGGCGCAATGAGAGCGGTGACGGCGTTGGGCAGCAGCGCATAGAGAAAATGCAGCGCCGTACCGCCGACGGCGGCAACGATCAGCGCGATCCAGTAGGCTTTTTTCACAGCGATCCCTCCTTATTCTATATAAAACTTATACGGCGGGGAGGAGCTGATATGACGGGAAAATCCCGCATTTTTTCCGTCCGAAAAAAATGTCGGCATTTTTGTAAAAATTTTTCTTGACATTCCGGAAGAAATGGGTATTATATAGGTGTTAGCACTCTTGGCTTGCGAGTGCTAAAA
>CAMGMW010000089.1 GCA_946059285.1 uncultured Clostridia bacterium | reverse complement strand
AAATATTCAATTTTCAGGCTCAACCGGATTCGAACGAACTGCCGCTTAGGAGGCGACCGCTCTATCCAACTGAGCTACGGGGGCTTATACAAAAAATATTCAATTTTCAGGCTCAACCGGATTCGAACGAACTGCCGCTTAGGAGGCGGACCCTCTATCCTGCTGAGGTACAGAGACATTTAGCAATATGTGGATATTTTTATTCTACGCACCTCCCGCCTTTTTGCGAAAGGCGAGAGGTGGAACAAACTCTTAGGAGGCGGTCGCTGCTATCCAGCTGAGCTACGTGGGCATGTGCAGCGGACTGCCTCAATATATTAGCGGATTTTTGGTACGCTGTCAAGAAGTTGCGGGATTTTTTCCTCCGGCCGGCATATAATGAATATCAGCGCCATCAAGGAGGACTTTTGCCATGCATCCGACAGACCAGCAGACCGGCGATATCGACGATCTGATCTTTGCAGAGGAAGAATACCATCCCAGCGCCCGTTGATCATCTGCGGACGCTGGGATGCGTCTTTTCCGCTGAAAAATTTCTCTTTACTTCTATCCTAGCTTTGGTTATACTATAGAAGGAAATTTACGGCATCGGAGAGACTGCGATGATTGAATTTGAAGAATACAAGGTAAAACTGAACGACCTGAAGCCGAAGCTGGAGGAGCTGCGCGCCGCATTTTTGCCGCAAAGCCTGCTCGACGAGCTGGAGCGTCTGCATGTGATGGCGGAATCCGCCGGCTTTTGGGACGATCCCGTCCGCTCACAGAAAGCGGTAATGCGCACAAAGCAGCTTGAAGCAAAGCGGGACAGGTTCAACAGCATGACTTCCGCGTGGGACGATCTGATGACCATCTGCGAGATGGCGTTGGAGGAGAATGATGATTCCATGCTGGAGGAGCTGACCGACGGCTACGCAAAGCTGGAGGCCGCCATGGAGGAAGCCCGCTTGGAGACCCTCCTGACGGGAGAATATGATGCCAACAACGCCCTTTTGTCCTTCCACGCGGGCGCGGGCGGCACAGAGGCACAGGACTGGTGCTATATGCTCTACCGCATGTACACCCGCTGGGCAGAGGCACATGGCTATACCTATAAGATCCTGGACTATCTGGACGGCGATGAAGCGGGACTGAAATCCGCTGATATTATGATCGAGGGGGAAAACGCCTTCGGCTTCCTCAAGGGAGAAGCGGGCGTACACCGTCTGGTTCGGATTTCTCCCTTCGATGCCGCCGGCAGACGGCATACATCCTTTTCCGCTGTGGAGGTGATCCCGGAAATCACCGATGATGTCGAAGTAGAGATCCGTCCGGAGGACATCGAAATGCAGGTCTACCGTTCCTCCGGCGCAGGCGGTCAGCACATTAACAAGACCTCCTCCGCCGTGCGTCTGATCCACAAGCCAACGGGAATTGTAGTTTCCTGCCAGACTCAGCGCGACCAGTTTCAGAACCGGGAAACCTGTATGCGGATGCTGCGCTCCAAACTCATCGAAATCAAAGAACGGGAGCATTTGGAGAAGATTTCCGACATTAAGGGTGTGCAGCAGAAAATCGAATGGGGCAGCCAGATCCGCAGTTATGTGTTCATGCCCTATACGCTGGCGAAGGATGCCCGCACAGGTTTCGAGATGACAAACATCAACGCGGTTATGGACGGAGAGATCGACGGCTTTATCAACGCCTACCTGACCTGCGCCGCTACGGGCAACTGGGCAACAAAATAAGCCCGTATTTTTGAAAAAAGTGCTTGAAATCAACGGGTTTTTATGCTAATATAATGATTACTGCTTGTATATAACGTTTGAATAAACGAATCCCGGCGCACCGCCTGCCGTAAGCGCGGTTTCTTTTGGAGGTTACCTATGGAAACATTAAAAATCGTCCTCTTGGTTTTGCAGATCATTTCCAGCGTCGTTCTGACCGTCATCGTTCTGCTGCAGTCCGGCAAGGAAGACGGCATCGGCGCCCTCACCGGCAGCACCGATACGTATCTGGGTCGTGCGAAAGCCGCTACGATGGATGCCAAGCTTGCGCGCTTCACCAAGTGGATTGCAGCGGCGTTTGTCCTGCTGACACTCTTTGTCGCGCTGCTTTATTCGATGTAATGTCGGAACCATATGTCCATTCGGACACAAAACGGGAGAACTTCGGTGACTGACCGGAGTTCTCCTGTTTTTCTACGCTTCTGCCGCGGCAATGGAGGCAGTTGACTGTACGGCGAAGCCATATGTGGAAATCGCTCCGTTAGCAGCCCCGCCAAATGACAGTGCGGCGGTTATTCTTCGTCCAGCACCAGACGCTGTAATTGCGTCCCCTGATAATAGTGCAGCAGGATCTCCTCAAAATCGCTGCCCGCCTGCGCCATTGCCTCCGCGCCGTACTGACTCATTCCGACACGGTGCCCGTAGCCCTGCGTTGAGAATTCCACACTGTCCGCCGTCGGTGTAATAGAGATGCGCGTGGAGCGCAGGGAAAACAGCTTCCGCAGACTTGTCCCGCGCACGCTGACACCGCCGATGAGCACCGTATCGATCCCGCCGCCTACTGTCTGTGTCGACACTCCGAACCACGTTTCCGGTGTTCCCTCCAGCACGGCCTCCGGATACGCCTGCCGCAGTTTCTCGGCAAATTCCGCAGCGGGAACCGTCACGGTCTGCTCATATTTCTCCACATGCTCCGGGCTGTCCACCGCCTGTAAATATGGCACATCGCCTCCCCAGACCGCCACTGCCGCTTCCGTGCTGCCGTTGGCGCAGGAAAAGAAGGTGGCGTCGATCAGTTTATCCTCATATGTCACAACCAGCCCGTCTGTTGCCTGCACAGCGGCTGCGATCGCTTCCTCGGCATCCGGTGCGCACCATGCCTGACAGCAGGCGGAGTCGGTGCAGACATCCGCTTCGGGATGTTTTCCGGAGGCAGCGCGACGCAGCGCATAGGTTCGCGAGGCAACCGCCTGCGCCTCCAGCGCAGGCGGCGAGAAGCTTGACGGCATTTCCGCTGCCAGCACGCCCATCAGGTAGTTATACAGGCTCATTTCTTCCACGCCATCCTCCGTTTTGACCCGCAGCAGCAGCGATTGATCAAAGGACGGCGCCTCCGGTTGTACCGCTTCAGATGATATGATCTGCGCCGGTTGTGACGACTGTAGCGGCTCTGCCGCCTCCTTTGTCTGCAGCAGCAGAAGTGGTCCTGCCAGAGCTGCCAGCGCTATGCCTACCGCAATCAGCCTCCGATGCTTCATGATTTGCTCCTTTCGTTCTTCGCCTTTGTTCTCATATTTCGATTGACTTGTCCCACTTTATTTGATAAAATAGTTAAAATATCCCGATCGAGGTGATACCATGCCGTCTGATATCTTTTCTGATACCTTTACCGAGTTCATTCACAGTCTATGCACGGACTACAAAATTCATAACAGTCTGATCGAAGAGGCAAGGACCAACAGCAACATCAAACGCGGACTGCGCAACGACGATGGTACCGGCGTCATGGTAGGCTGTACCAAAGTTGGCAACGTATTGGGCTACAGCATTCTTGATGGCGAGCGGGTCCCGATGGAGGGCCGCCTGATCTACCGCGGCTATGATTTGACCGATCTGGTCTCTGCGTATATCGAGGAAGACCGCTTTGGCTTTTCCGAGGTGGCGTATCTGCTGCTCTTCGGTCATCTCCCCACGTTGGAGCGTTACGAGATGTTTACCTCTCTGCTCCATGACTGTACCGCGCTCCCGCCCAACTTCACCGAGGACATGATCCTGAAGAATCCCAGCCATGACGTGATGAACAAGCTGGGGCGCTCCGTATTGGCGCTGTATTCCAGCGACCCGGACCCCGATGACCTGAGTGTGGAGAATCTGATGCGCCAGTCGATCGAGCTGGTGGCGCGATTCCCGGTGATCGTCGCCCATGCCTATGTGGTCAAGCGGCATTATTTTGAAAACGACAGTCTGTATCTGCACCGCCCGGAACCGATGCTGTCCATCGCGGAGAATTTTCTGCGCATGATCCGTCCAGACAAGAGCTTTACGCATGAGGAAGCGCGGCTTCTGGATTTGTGTCTGGTCTGCCATGCGGAGCACGGCGGCGGCAACAACTCCACCTTCACCTGCCGCGCCGTATCATCCACGGGGACCGATACTTATTCCGCCATAGCCGCCGCCGTAGGCGCTTTGAAAGGTCCGAAGCATGGCGGCGCCAACCGGCAGGTTCTGCGGCAATTTGAGGAAATCAAGGAACATGTCCGCGACCCGAAAGATGATGAGGAGGTCGCCGCCTATGTCCGCCGTATCCTCAACCGGGAGGCCAGTGACCACACAGGTCTGGTGTACGGCATGGGACATGCAGTATACACCCTGTCCGATCCCCGCGCCGTGATCCTGCGCAAGGGCGCACGCAAGCTGGCAGAACAGCACCATATGCTGGATGATCTGGAGCTAATGGAGGCCATCGAGCGCGTCACACCGCGGGTCTTTTCCGAGGTAACGGGCTGCGAAAAGGTCATGTGCGCCAACGTGGATATGTATTCCGGCCTGGTTTACCGGATGCTGGACATCCCGCCGGATCTGTTCACACCGCTGTTCGCCGTAGCGCGTATTACCGGCTGGTGCGCGCACCGCATGGAGGAGATCCTCACCGGCGGGCGCATCTACCGTCCCGCCTATAAATCCCTGATCCGCCATAAGGAGTATATCCCATTTTCGGACAGATAAACCAAAGGAGGCAGCATGATCCGTTCCTATCGGCTTGATCACCTGCGGGCGCTGCTTCTGTTACTTGTAGTATTCGGTCATTTTCTGGAGCTGATGCCGGAAACGTGTGGCAGCGTTTATCGCGTGATTTATGCTTTCCACGTTCCGGCACTGCTGTTTTTGTCCGGTCATTTCGCGAAATTTTCGCTGCGGCGCGTCCTTCGGCTGCTCTGCATTTATGGGGTGTTTCAGATTCTGTATCGCCTCTTTGCGGGACTGCTCCTGCAGGAGCCGCAAAGCCTGTCGCTTCTGCTCCTGCGCCCGTACTGGCTGCTGTGGTATCTTCCGGTGCTGGTGTACTGCCTTTTACTGCTGCCGCTGCTGCAACGGCTGCCGGTGCGCTTCCGACCGCTGTTGTTTGCCGCATCCGTTGCTGCCAGCCTGTTGTGGGGATATCTGCCGGTTTCCGGTTACGCACTGTCCTTCGGGCGTTTTTTTACTTTCCTGCCGTATTTTGTCGCCGGGGTCTACCTTCCTCAGCTCCCCACCCCGCAGCGGAAATATCGATTGCCCGCCCTCGCGGTCGTGTGTATTCTGTCCGCGTACCTCCTGCTGCATCCGGAACTGACCGGGGAAATGCTCTACGGCGCATATAATTACGCCGCTCTCGGTTACGGTGTCGTGGAGAAACTGCTGTTTTTCCTGACCGCGTGTGCGTGGATCGCGCTGCTTTTGCAGCTTCCGCTGCCGGATCGCCCTCTGCCCCTCCTGACGGATATCGGGCAAAATACACTGCCGGTCTATCTGCTGCACGGCTTTGTTGTCCGGCTGGTAGGGCAGTATTGCCGGCTGTCGCTGCCGGCTTGGGGGTATTTTCTGACGGCACTCGGTCTGAGCGCCCTTTTGCTGTGCCTGCTGGGGAACCGTTTTGTCGGAGGCGTCTTCCGCCGCTGCTTTGGCATGGTT
>CAMGMW010000088.1 GCA_946059285.1 uncultured Clostridia bacterium | reverse complement strand
ATCCGTTTTCTTAAGCTACAGTCTCAAAGAATTTACGGAAAAATGCAATAAAACGCCAAGATAGTGCGTTATTAGAGATAATGATATTGTTGAAACATAGAAGATATATACTCGCGGCAGTGTGCGCTGTGCTCTGCCTCGTGGCTGCGGCTCAGGATAACGACAAAATTCTGAACCGCCCTTATGCCGACTTGAAGCGGCTTCATTTGATACGCTCTACAAATGCGGCTATTTCAGCGGTGTCCGCGTTTGCTCGCTTTCCACCGGTAAGGAGCGTTCCGCCTTTGATCTCACCGAGGTAAGCGCGTCCGGATTCCGCCTCGGTACGGACATTTCTTTCACCTGCGTTGATCTGCAAACGCAAAGAAACGCCTGCTTCTGTCTCGACCTTTCGAGCGGTGAACGGATCAACCCGCCGTTTGCGGGTGATTTTGCCTACGTCTACCGCAACGGCAACACATGGCTGGCAAGTCTCTATGAATCCAATGACACCTATTTTTTCGGTGCGGACGATTCTCCCTCCGTTCTTACCGCGCAGGATGGAACTTTTTCCATGCTTGATCCACAAGGGCATCTTCTGTTCACCGGTTTTGACGGAACGCTGAAGCTCTTTGACACTGATGGCAGCTTTCTATCCACGTGCGCTCTGCCCAGGCTGTACGTCAGCAGCATCATTTGGCAAGAAGCGCTTGGCGGCTATCTTCTTTTGGTAAACAGCGGAGAAAACCGGACGCAGCTCCTTTTCTGGGACATTGCCGCAAGCACGCAGGGCGAAGATCTTGCCATGCAGTCTCTCGCTGACTACCGCGCCCTTCCCGGCGGCACAAGCGCCGACCGTTCCCTCTACGAGCGGGCGCAGGCACTTTCCGAGCGCTACGGCATCGAGCTTCGGATCGCAGATCAATGCGAAACGGAGTTTGCATATTTCACCTGCTATCAGCTCTCGGACTACGCAACCGTCACAAGCGGTCTTGACATCCTCGAAAAAGCGCTGTCTGTCTATCCGGAGGGCTTTTTCCGTCAGCTCTCCTACGGGCATTACGACCACATACAGTTCCAGCTTGTCGGTGGGCTCATCGCGACCAACGGCTTTGGCGGTGACGGGAGCTACGCTGCCTTCACGGAACCGAGCGGCAGTGTTTTCCGCATCGTCCTCGATATCAATACGATAGACATGTGCTCCATATGGCACGAGCTATCGCATGTCATTGATCAACACCTCGCCTGGGACGCCGCCTACCGGGAGGATGCGCTGTTCTCCGAGGAAACCTGGCTTTCGCTCCAGCCGGACGGTTTCTCTTATTCCGAAGACTACGGTGTCTGGCGCACCGATATTCAAGCGGAATGGTATTCCTATTTTGTCGATGATTACGCCATGATCAATGCGACCGAAGACCGCGCAAGGACTCTTGAAAGCGCAATGGACCGCACAAGCTTGATCTTTACCTACGCGCCGAAGCTGCTTCCCAAACTGCAATATTACTGCGATTGTATCCGCGACTGCTTTGATACTACGCTCTGGCCGGAAACGACCGCATGGGAAGCGCCCCTGCACGAATTTGAATAATTGGAGTGTGGCTTATTATGACAGTTTCCGAACGCTTATTAAAATATGTTACCTTTGACACCCAATCCGACGAAGGCTCCGGGGTCTGTCCCTCAACCGAGAATCAGCGTATTTTGGGCGCGGCTTTGGTCGGGGAAATGCAGACCATGGGCATCCACGACGCGCACATGGATGAAGACGGCTATGTTTACGGCACGGTAGAAGGCGCAAAAAGTGCACCCGTCATCGGTCTGATCGCCCACATGGACACCTCGCCCGACTGCTCCGGCAAGGATATCAAGCCGCGCATCGTCGAATATCAGGGTGGCGACATCGTACTGAACGAGGAAAAAGGCATCGTCATGCGCGCCTCGGATTTCCCCCGTCTGAAGAACAGCATCGGCAAGCACCTGATCGTCACCGACGGCACGACCCTACTCGGTGCGGATGATAAGGCGGGCATCGCCGCGATCCTGACCGCCGTGGAGGAGCTGATGCAGGAGGAGGCGCCGCACGCAACCGTCCGTATCGGCTTCACGCCCGACGAGGAAATCGGCAGAGGCGCCGACCGCTTCAATGTCAAGGCTTTCTGCGCGGACTACGCCTATACCGTTGACGGCGGCACGCTGGGCGAGCTGGAATACGAAAATTTCAACGCCGCTTCCGCCGTCGTGACCATACACGGGCGCAATGTCCACCCCGGGTATGCCAAAAATATCATGATCAACTCCCAACATATCGCCATGGAATTTCACGCCATGCTTCCCGCCGCCGAGCGTCCCGAGCATACGGAAAAGTACGAGGGCTTCTGCCACCTGTGCGCAATGCGCGGCGAGGTCGAGGAGAGCCGCTTGGAATATATCATTCGCGACCACGACCGTGAAAAATTCGAGTGCAAAAAGGCGCAGTTTGCCGAGATCACAGCATTTTTGAACGCGAAATATGGCGAAAAAACCGTGGAAGTCCAGCTTCGGGACAGCTACTATAATATGCGCGAGAAAATCGAGCCGGTCCTGCACATCGTTGACGCGGCAAAGCAAGCCATGCTGGACGCAGGCGTCACGCCAAGCATCGTCCCCGTCCGCGGCGGCACCGACGGCGCAAGGCTCTCCTACGAGGGGCTTCCCTGCCCGAATCTATTCACCGGCGGCGAAAACTACCACGGCAGGTTCGAGTATGTCCCCATCGAAGACATGGAATCCTGCGTCCGCACGCTGAAACACCTCCTGCGCAACGCGGTGAAATAATATGACGCCGAATGAATATCAGGTGCAGGCAATGCGCTTTCTCAACCCCGCTCTTTCGGAGCGTGATATTCTGATCAACGGTGTCATGGGTCTGTGCGGCGAAGCAGGAGAGGTCATCGATCTTGTCAAAAAGCACCTCGCCCAGGGGCATCCGCTCGACCGCACCGCACTAGCCGGCGAATTGGGTGATGTGGCATGGTATCTGGCAGAAACCGCCCATGTGCTGGGCTTTACGCTGGAGGATATCCTGCAGGGCAATCTGGATAAGCTGCAGGCCCGCTACCCGGAGGGCTTCTCAACGGAGCATTCTCTTCATCGTCCCGATGGCAAATAGTACGTCTTGCGTTTGACGGAATTCTATAGATAAGATTTCGTTACTTAAAATAAAGGAGTTAGAGATTAATATGAAGAAAATACTGGCTATCTTAATGGCGCTGATGATGCTTGCCTCCCTGTTTGGCTGCGCAGCCGTCACGCCGACGGGCGAAGTGGCCGAAAATCGCCTTGGAACCATAGAAAACGGTGTATACAAGAACGAATTTTTCGGAATTACCGCCAAGCTGGATGCCGACTGGACGATCGCCTCGGAGGAAAGGCTGGCGGAGTTGGTCGGTTTGACCGCCGATGCAATCACTGACGAAGCGATTTCCAAGCAGTTGGAGGAGAGCGGTGTTGCGTTCGACCTCTATGCGTCTACGGACGACGATCTGACCACATTGAATGTCTGTATCGAAAACATCGGCTTGCTCTACGGCGCAGCAATGGATGAATCTGCTTATGCGGATGCCGCTCTCGGTAACCTTGTCACATCTCTGGAATCCATAGGGTTGGAGGATGTCACAACGGAAAAGGCAACCGTTCCCTTTGCGGGCAAAGAGCGTGTTTCGATCGCGATCCATGCGACAACCAGCGGGATTGATTTTTACGAAACTCTGGTGATTCTGAAACAGGGCAATTATATTGCCACCGTCACCGCCAGCAGTTACTTCAAAGACGTTTCATCCGATATTCTGGACAATTTCACTGCAATACAATAATCAGCCATTTTCACTGATACCAGGCGCTGATCCATCGTTTTTCGCATACTAAAATGCCGCCCGATCCGTGTGCATCGGGCGGCATTGCTGTATCTTCAATTATTCCTCGACCTTGATTCCCTTTTCCGCGAAGGCTTTCAGCAGCAGTTCCATGTCCGAGGGAATGGAAATCGGCTCTCCGCACGCTTTGATGGCATTGGCAACGTCTTTCAGTCCGTTGCCGGTGACAACGGAAACGACCGTTGCGTCCGCAGGGATCTTGCCCTGCTCGCAAAGCTTTTTCAGACCGGCTGCGCCGGTCACGCCCGCCGGCTCACCAAAGACACCGCAGGTCCTGCCCAACAGCTTCTGGGCCGCCATGATCTCCTCGTCGGAGACGTTGATGACCAGACCGTTGGACTCCCGGATTGCCATGAGCGCCTTGTCCGCGTTACGCGGAACACCGACGGCGATGGAATCAGCAAGGGTGTTCTCCTCCATCGGATACCAGTCCTCGTTGTTGGCAATCGCACGGTTTAAGGGGCAGCAGCCCTCCGCCTGTGCGGAGATCAGGCGCGGCAGCCGATCGATGAAGCCGATGGCATATAGATCCTTCAAGCCCTTCCAGAGTCCGGCGATCGTGCAGCCATCGCCGACGGAGATCGCAATATAATCCGGAACCTGCCAGTGAAGCTGTTCCATAATTTCAAGTCCGACCGTCTTTTTGCCCTCAGAAAGATACGGATTGATCGCTGCGTTGCGGTTATACCAGCCCCAGCGCTCAATCGCCGCCTTGGACAGTTCAAACGTCTCCTCGTAACTGCCCTGCACAGAAACAACCGTCGCACCAAACGTCATGAGCTGCGCAACCTTCCCCTTCGGGGCGAGGGAAGGAACGAACATGTAGGTTGTTGAACCTGCGGCAGCGGCATTGCCTGCAAGAGAAAGCTCCGCGTTGGTGGTTGAGGGACAAGCAATGACCTTCGCGCCCGCCTCCTGCGCCTTGGCGACCGCCATCGCAGAGGCGCGGTCCTTCAAAGACGCCGTCGGATTCTGCCCGTCGTCCTTGACCCAGAGCTTTGCAATGCCAAGCTCCTTCGCCAGTCTGTCCACCTCGTACAGCGGCGACCAGCCGACGCGCAGCGGGGTGTTCGGCGTCGTCTCCTCTACAGGCAGCAGCTCACGGTAGCGCCACATGGAACGGTCCTCCCGCGCTGCCAGCTTTTCCTTTGTCAGTGTGGTCTTGATGTAATCATAGTCGTAAATAATATCGAGGATACCGCCGCACTCACAATTTGTCAGATTCGGTACAGCCTCATATTCCCTGCCGCATTTTACACAGCGGCCGCATTTTACGTTACGCATTACGTTTCTCCTTTTTTCATATTAAGGGATTTCATCGTCAGAAATCTTGACTTTTCTTTTTGCCGCTGGGTACGGCTTCTTAACATCGGTCAGACCCAGCAGATAGTCCGCGCTTACACCATGAAAGCGCGCCAACGCGGAAAGCACTTCCGGCGGAAGCATCCGCTGTCCGTTCTCATAATATGAGTAAGCTCTTTGTCCAACACAGACCGCCTCCGCTACCTGTTCCTGCGTCAAATCCTTATCCTCTCGCAAATCGCGAATTCTTCTATAACGCATATTTCATCACCGGAAAAATCATATCTAAGAACAAATTGTTCTATTTACATCCTGACCAATTTGGTCTATAATAGGTGTTTGGGGGTGAGAAATATGCCGGATTATAAAGAAATGTATTTCATTATTTTTAACGCTGTCACCGATGCATTAGAGGCGATTCAAAAAAGCAACATCGGAGAAGCGGCAGAGATTCTCTGCCGGGCACAGCAGAAAACGGAATCCCTCTACAT
>CAMGMW010000087.1 GCA_946059285.1 uncultured Clostridia bacterium | reverse complement strand
GTTGCCGTTTTAATGTTTTAACGTTAAAACGTTTTGATGGTAATTAGCCATACAAAGCATAAATCTTGTACTTGTCTGCTGCTTCATCATAGGTAATGTAGCTGCGCACACGGTACTGAGAAAGGATTTCTTCGGTTGTATAGCCTTCTTCCGGATTATACTCATACCATGCAACAAGCTGCTCTTTCAAAGAGTCCATTTTGCCGGTAGCCAACTGATTCAAGGCACTTTGACCACCCCGGCTGGTAATAAGATCCCCTGAAACAATCGCGCAAGGATAATACCCGCAATTCCCTGCCGCCGGATCGAAGCTGTACTCGATTGATCCAAAGCCGATCTGCAGAGCGTAGGCGTTACCGGCTGCCATGGCGGCATCGATGTCATAAACCACCTTCGGCGGTTCCGTTGGCTCTGTAGGAGCTTCCGTTTTCTCTGTCGGTTCGGTGGGCGGCTTTGCGCTGCTGCTGGTGGCAGGAGGCTCGGTCGGTTCCGGCTGACTGCCGGAGCTGCTGCTGCTGGTGGTGGGCTTTGTGGTCGTCGTTTGTGTCGGCTTCTCAGTTGCGCCTGTGACGCCCTGTGTTGCCTCAGACGGCTCAATTTCTTCCGTCGGGTCGGTGTGGGCTTCCGTTTCCTTTGTCGCTTCTGAGGGCTCTGAGGGCTTCTCAGACGGCGTTTCATCCTTCGGTTCGGTTGCTATCACTTCAAGCTGTTCTCCCTCCCCTGCCGCCGCTGGGGGGTCACTGGTCTGCAAATCCTCGATAGGCTGCTTGTGATCCGCGCTGCAGCCGGTGATAAAGAGTATCAGGGCAAATAAGATTGCGGCAATCCGCAGGGCTGTTTTCATGGCATCCGATCGGCGCAGAAACCCACGACTGTTCGGCGACGGGAGGAGCGCCGTTTCTCCTTTCTGAGTCAAGCCTGCGACTCTGTGTATTTGTGTACGGCTGCTAATCTCGGGTAGTGAGTAGCTGATATGCGATTCTCCGATAAAAATACATGAAGATAATCGAAATGTCTCAAAAAGAGCACTCCAGTGCATTCGCACTATTCAACCTATAAAGATTTTGAATGGATTCCGGGTCAATCCCTCCGCCGACCGAGGACCAGCATCAGCAGCCGAACAAATTGCGTCAGGGCAACGCTCAGTGCGGCAACGTAAGTCAAAGCGGCAGCGGAGAGTACCTTTTTCGCACCTCTGCGTTCCTCGTCGGTGAGCAGGTTGCCCGCGTCGATCGCTTTAACGGCGCGGCGGCTGGCGTTATACTCTGTCGGCAGCGTGACGAGCTGGAAAACAACGCACAGCCCAAAGCATGCCACACCGATCAGGGCGATGGTGATAAAAAGGTCCTGCATTCCCTCAAACAGCCGGATACCGGAGAGCAACAGACCGATGATGATCAGCGGAACGGACAGTCTGGAGCCGATATTTGTGGCGGTCACAATCGCGGAGCGGAGCTTAATGGGCGCGTAGTTTTCCGCATACTGCACGGCATGCCCCGCTTCATGGGCGGCGACCCCCACCGCGGCGGGCGTTGACGCAGCGTATACACTGTCAGAAAGGCGGATGACCTTTGCTTTCGGATCGTAGTGATCGGTCAGAGAACCTGAAATATGTTCGATGCGCACATCGTAAATCCCATGGGCGGAAAGTACGGCTCGTGCAGCATCGGCGCCGGTCACACCCCGGATGGTACGATGCTGACTGTATTTTTTAAAGGTGCTGTTGACCCGTATGTTTGTCCAGACAGAAAACAGCAGCGCAGCCAGCACGGGGAGATAGTACCAGTCAAAATAGAAATAATACGGCATAGCCTGCCTCCTGATTTATTGCGGCTCCATGGCTTCGTGGAGCTGATTTGTGATTGCGCCGCGGAAAATGCGATCCGCGTGCGTATGGACAGTATTGAGCGCGCCGGCGGAATGTTTCATTTCAATTTTACCGGACATAAAGATATCGTTGTCCAGAATGAACTTGATCTCCTTGTCCTCGACATTGCCGCGCTTGACCATGCCGGGACCTGTATGGAGCTTCAAACGGCAGCCGCCGGCGAGATTCATCTCCACATCCTGTGTGACCCGCAGGAAGGACTGCTCCCGCACATCCTCCTCCGCCATCAGACCGAGGAAGCCGGGCTGAATCAGCTCGGAAAAGGGTATGCCCTCCAGCCCCAGCGCCTTGCGTGAGATGGCGTTGATGTAGCGCAGACCGATGCGCTCAAAAAAAGCGGGATGATAGACATTGATGAAATGCACCAGCACCTCGTCCAGCTTACTGGCAAAGTCCTCCCAGCAGGTGTATGACGGGGTCGCCAGCGCGAGGAAACTGTTGGTCAGATTGACCTTCCATTTGCCGTCGGCGCTGAGAAACTGATAATTGGTCACCGGCGCCTGCTCCTCCACTTTGACATTTCCGGGCTGCCCCGAGAGCTTCGGAGGGAGTTTTTCCAGATTGCGGGCATAACGGGGGTAATCGCTGCGGATCAGCTCCTGAAAATCCGCGGGCTCCTTGGCGCTGATGGACAGGATCGTCGGGAAGCGCAGCTGACAGATCACTTCTACGATCTGCGGCTTTGCGTATTGCACTCGTTCATGATCGGAAAACATACGCAGTATCTCCTTATGGTTTTTCTATAGTATAGCACATCAGGAAAAGGCTTTGCAATCCCGGTGCTAATATTTGAGTTTTTTCGCTATTTCATGCATTCGGGTTTCTTCGACCTTGCATACCTTTCGGTCATAGCTCAAAAGCCCGTTTGTTTCATCCTCCACGTCGGAGACCTGTGTGTATATGGCAGCACAGAGACCCTGTTCGCGGGCAGGGACGATCTGCTCCAGATACAGCCGCTCCAGTGCGTCCATAAAGTCAGGCTGCCGTGCGAAATCGCGATAACCGTAGGTGCTGCTCAAATTGAAGGCGTGTCCCTCCGGCTTGCAGGAGTAACCGCCGAATTCCGAAAGCACCAACGGCCGGTCTGACGGCTTCAGCCTGACTGACCTGAAATAGATATGCAGGCTTTCCACATCCGATTTACTGCACCGGAACCAGCCGGAGGCTGTGTCGATGAAGCGGGAATCGTCCAGCTCCCGCAGACGCAGAAAGGCGTGCTGGCTGTCAAACTGCCCCCAGCCTTCATTGAAAATCGTCCAGTAGCAGATGCAAGGAAAGTCCCGAAGCTGTTGGACGGTTTGTTCCATCGAGCGCAGGAAAGCGGAACGGACGGCATTGTCCCGATGCAGATGCCTGTCGCTCCGCTTTTGGAGACCGACGGTGGGCAGCGCCGTATCCCGGAGGAAACTGTACTTACCGTTATTGACCATATCCTGAAAAACGATCATGCCCAACCGGTCGCAGTCGTAGTAGAACTGATCCGGCTCTACCTTGATGTGCTTGCGCAGGGTGTTGAAGCCCAGCTTTTTCATGGCGAGGATGTCCTGCGCATAGCATTCCGGCTCCGCGGGGGTGTACAGACCGTCCGGCCAGTAGCCCTGATCCAGCAGACCGTGGAAAAAGTACGGTGTTCCGTTCAGACACAGGCGGGGAAGCCCGTCGACGGTTCTGGTCTCCAGCGTGCGCAGGGCAAAGTAGGAGCGCACCTCGTCCTGCGGCGTTTTTACTGAAAAACGGTAAAGATACGGAGACTCCGGCGACCACAGCCTGGGAACGGCGGGAGAGACGAGCGCTTTGCCGTGCTCCAGCGGCACGGTGATCTCTCCTTCTGGCGTTTGTACTGTGACCGTGCCTGTTTCCACACCAACGGCGGTGATCTCCGCTTCAGTCAGGCTGGTCCTGACGTGCAGTTCCCGCACATATTCCGCAGGCACGCTTTCCAGCCATACCGTCTGCCAGATGCCGGACACCGGCGTGTACCACATCCCGCCCCGCTTTCGTGTTTGCTTACCGTAGGGGAAGGAACGGTCACGCAGATCGTCCGTCACGCAGATGACCAGGATGTTTTTTTTCGCCAGAGCGTCCGTCAGCTCGAAGGTCATATGATGATAACCGCCGGCATTGCCGCCGATGTACCGACCGTTCAGATAGACGGCGGTTTTCTGGTCTGCCGCGCCGATGTGCAGCAGCGTCCGCTCCCTGCAAAAACCCTCCGGCAGGACGAACTCCCTTCGATACCACAGGCGGGTGCCCTCCGGAAAATGCTGCTGTACGCCGGAGAGCACGGATTCCGTCGGAAACGGGACGCGGATTGTCCGGTCATAGCGGTCGGGGAGCGTGTCGCTGTCACTCACGGTAAATTCCCAAAATCCATTCAAATTGTGATAGGAATCCCGCTGCAGACGGGGGCGTGGATAGATCTGCCACGGCGTGTCGTTTCCTGTCAGCAGGCGCGCACCCGCCTCGGTTTGCAGTTCAACGAGCGTTTGCTTCCTCGCCATGGGCGGCTTCCTCCTTTTTCAGCATCCGGAAGATGACTGCCAGCACCAGCCAGATGCAGCAGGCAACGATCAAGGCTGCAAGAAAAATATTCTCATTCGGAAGAAAGGAAAGCGTTCCGTCGTCGTTGACGACCTGCTCAGCGTTTCTCAAAACGGCGGCGCCGATGTACGGACCGATGATACCGGGGATCAATACCTGCCCTACAATGCGAAGCCCTTGGAACATACCGGCGCGGTGAGTGGGCGTGCGGTCACGGATCATGGCGCCGAACACCGTCATTCCGGCAAGATAACCACTCATCATCAGCGCAGAGCCGCAAAAGACGGGCACGGTGGAACGGAAGAAATACAGCAGTATGTAGCCCAGCATCAGAAGCGCAATGGCGGGCATAACGGACAGCCGGAAGCGGACACGGTCGTAGAGCTTCCCATAAAAGAGCGTGACGACAGCGGCAAGCAGGATCGCGGGCGCCATGATCAGCACATAGTTGTCCATCCCCAGCGACACGTTGTAATAAAGAATCAAATAGGGCATGAACACCTGAATCGAGATGCCGAACACCGCGAAAGCTGCCAAAGTCAGATAGAGAATCTTACTCTGCCGCATCACTGAAGGACGGAAGCCATAGAAGATGTTTTTGAAATAATTTTCATTCTCCGCTGTTTTACTGCCGGTGTCACGGATCAGAAAAATACCTGCAATGCCGACCGCCAGTACCACGGCGCCGATGATGGTGTAGATGATCACCCAGCTTTCCGGGCGATCCAGATCAAAGCCCATAAAGCCGCCGAATACGGCGAGAATTGCCAGCAGAGGCATCATAGCGTTGATGCCTTCCGCGGAGCCGCGGTTGGTTGCGTCCGTTGCATCGGTGAGCCATGCGTTGAAGCAGGCGTCGTTGGCAGACGAGCCGAAGAAGGTCATCACACAGTCCATGATGATGACGAGAGATACGCCGACGGAGGCGGCAGAGACTGCCATTGGGAACAGTTTGGAGATCACATCGATGCGAAGCAGGGCAAATGCCCAGATAGAGATACCCCAGAGGATATAACCGCCGCAGATGAAGAGCTTACGCTTGCCGAGCTTGTCCGATAAAGCGCCGATCAGCAGGGTTGTCACCGTGGCAGCAACGGCGCTTGCCGCCACCATGACGGAGATATCTGAGGCAGTGGCGTGGAACATCTTATAGAGGAATACGTTAAAGTACATATTCTCCACTACCCACGCAATCTGCCCGGTGAGACTGAAAATGGTCAGAGCGAGCCAGAATTTTGCAGAGAGTCTTGTGCGTTTCATACTGTC
>CAMGMW010000086.1 GCA_946059285.1 uncultured Clostridia bacterium | reverse complement strand
GCATCATGCCCTTGAGCAGATGAGAGGCCTTGGGATCCAGACCCACAAAGGGTTCGTCCATCATGATAAGTTTCGGTTGGTGCAGCCATGCGGCAATGATCGCCAGTTTCTGCTTCATACCGTGGGAGTAGGCGGCGATGGGCTGCGCCAGATCCGCGGTCAGCTCAAAAAGATCGGCGTATTTGCCGATACGCGACTGCCGGTCTGCGGCGCTGACTCTGAAAATGTCAGCGATGAAATTGAGATATTTGATGCCGGTCATGTAGTCATACAAGTCCGGGTTATCAGGAATGTAGGCAATTTCTCGTTTGCAGGCGAGCGGGTCGGTCCGGACCGATCTCCCATCGATCAAAATCTCTCCCGCATCAAATTGCAAAATGCCCGCCACCGCTTTCAATGTTGTGGTTTTACCCGCGCCATTGTGACCGATGAAACCGTAGATCTCGCCGCGCTTGATATGTAAGCTCAGATCGTCCACGGCTTTTTTCTCGCCGTAGGTTTTTGTCAGATGTTCGATTTTTAACATTTTAATCTCCTCCGAGTTGCTTTTTTCTTTGCTTCCACGGTCGGTTTTTCTCGTGCCAGCCGTTCTTCTCCCAATAACCATAATCCGGCTCCATGGGCGGAAAATGCTTGTGGGCAAAGCGCATCAAATAGAACCACTTTTTCGCCCGACCGTTACAGCCGTGCTTGTCCGCATTTTTCTGGATCCGGTGCGCAAGCCGGTCTGTCTTTTTGTGGATTTTCCGCAGAATTCTGTTGGGAATCTCATCAGGCTTCAGCGCCTGCACCCCAAAGCCCAGCTTATATACCTTGCTGATTCCCCACATTTCAAGGCTGTCGGCCATATCCTGCACGGTACTTTTCATTCCACCGCCGGCAGCAGTTGCTATGGCGACCGCCTGCTTTTCGCTCATTTCCGGCAAAGGTCGGTGAACCACCCACCAGGTCCCAAAGTGATCCAGAAAGCTCATCATCGAACCTGTGGCGTGGTACACATATACAGGGCTTTCCAGGATCAGAAGATCAGAATCCAGAATCGCCGTCACCAGCGGCTCCAGTTCTTTGTAATGTGGGCAGTTGGATACATCTGTTTTGAAACAGGTATAACAGCCAAGGCAGGACTTGTTGAAATCCCGCGGCAGGAAAAACTCCCGAATCTCCCCACCCACCTTATCCGCAAGCTCTCTTGCCACCATGCAGGTGTTTCCCTGATGACTCTGTCCGTGAATGATGACAGTTTTCATCGTTGCAAACCTCTCTTTAAATTATTTCATTTTTCCCGTTTGTCTTTCAGCCTTGCGCCGTGCTTTCCGCTCCAGCTTTTCGCAACAGGTCAGCGGTTTGCTGCCGGATTCGTGATGGTGTTCTCTGCAAGCCGTACAGTCACCGTGCCTGGGACAGTCTACGCGCCTGCATGGACAGGTTACTTGTTGCACATTTTCCATAAGCTTCCTTGTCTTACGCAGACTGCAAGACCCGCTCCGCTTCTTTCCATGCATCCAGGAAGCCGTCATAGCTTGCCAGCACGGCAAATAGCCGCTCCTTGCCCAGGGCCAGGTCGATGCTACCCCAGAGGCAGCAGCCTGCATAGTAGGTGGGGTATTGGCGCACCGTCCGGGTTTCTCCGGTTTTCAGGGAGGTAAAGGTAAACTGCTCATACCCGCTTACCAGCGCCGCCACCTGCTCCATAGTCAGGTTCTTTGCTTTTTCTCCGTCCGTCAGAACCTTTTGCATCAGCTGCGCATGCTGCTCCCGGTAAAACTGCCAGCCGGGCTCGTCCATCCCCAGCATAGGTCCTGGGTATTTGGAGGGCTTGCCAGGAGTCGCCGCGTTGTTGCAGAAATGTACCGCCAGACCCTCAAAGGCAAAATTCACGAAAAAATACTGCTGTGGGGACATTTCCTCCGGAACCAGCCGGGAGAACATGATGTGATGAATCTCGTGGGTCAGAACATGGAGGAAGGTCTCCTTGTCTCCTAGGGAATCCAGATTGGCAACATCAAAATGAATGTATTCGCCATAGGGCCAACCCATGGAATTACCGATGGACACGGTCAGAAGCACTGTGAAATGGTCCATTTCTGCCACCAGGGAATCCGGCAGACCGTTTTCCAGCAGCCGCTCCACCAGTTGCAGATCCTCCGGCGTGATGCTGCGAAGCATTTCCATCTTTTGCAGGTGGTTGTCCAGATCGTTGTAGAACGCCAGAAAGTTTTCTTTTTTGTAGCCCAGCCTGGGATTTTCAAAGTCCTTTTCGTCAAAATGGAGAAAAAAGTCCACGGCTTCCTCAAAACCGATACCGCACACCGGCAGACTCGGCTCTGCGTAGCGCTGAAACTCCACACCGTAGTCCGGCATGGACAGGATCTGCCGTAGGGCTTTTTCATCCCGCACCCCCTGCTCTCTGGCCGCCTTCAGCCAGGCGATCATGGGGGCGACGGTTTCTTGATGAATATTAATTTTCATTTGCTTTCTCCTTTTTATTCGTTATTTTACCTTGTGGAAAAGTATACTGCTTGACGCTGTCCGTGCCATTCTCCTTGATCCATATCCACAAGGCATTGCATTTATCATCATGTCTCCGACCGATAGAGCCTGAAAAACTGATGAACGTGTCGGTCCACCAGCTCCATGACCTCCGTCTCCCGAGCCGGTTCCCTGTCGCAGAGGTTGATCCATGTGGAAATGGGCAGACAAAGCTGGGCTGCCATGATCTCTGGGTCATCTTCAACCAGAAAACCGTTCCGGATCAGGTATTTCATAAGCCCGGTGAAGTAATGCATCACATCAGTATAATTCTGCTTGGTCTGCAGCTTTGCAAGCTCGGGGTTTTGGAACTGCTCCATCACCAGCATTTTTCGCGCCCTACTAATATGTGGATCATGGAGGATATAACGGATCTGTCCCTGAATCATTTCCGCTGCTGCATCGGGCGTCAGCGGCTGCTTGTTCTCTGTATCGACAGGGTCCTCCCAAGCCGTCCTTGCAAAGATGGAATGTGCCCCATACTGTTCTAAAACATCTTTCACAATTGCGTCCAGAATCGCCTGTTTGCTCTCGAAATGGCTGTAAAGCGATGCCTTCCGAATACCGACAGTGCCTGCGATCTGGGAGATAGAGGTAGCCTCAAAGCCCTGTACCGAAAACAGCTCCAACGACGCTTCAAGAATCTCCTGCTTTGTATTTCCTTTTTCCATAGAACACACTCCTTTACAGACTCGCAAATATCATATATTCATTATACCTGCCGAACGGTCGGTTGTCAATATGTTCTGGTGGTTTTTCATTTTCTGTTGCGGATAAATGAAAGCAACGCATCTATGCGTCCGTGATGATGGGTGTTCCTTGCCTTCGGTCTGGCAACTGCAAAGGATGTCCCGAAGTTGTTAAACAAGTATGGATATTACTTCATAACGAGCATCCAGTGACCGCGCCCGGCTATAAAAGCCCAGTTCAGTAGAAGAGCGAACTGGGCTTCTAAGACTATGCTTTTTTTACTTTTTCTTGATAGTTGCGCCGTGCCGGCGGTTTTCTTTCTACAACAAGCAGAGGCTGACGCGTCGCATCAGCCTCTGCTTGTTTACTTCACACGGACAATACAGGTGTAGCTTTGTCCGCCATAGGAAACAATGACCTTCGTCATCCCGGAAGACTCCCCTGTCACCCGCACGCCGCTGACGGAGCAAACACTCGTATTGTTGCTGGAATATGTCGCGTCGTCAATTCGTTCCCCATTCGCGTCGATCAGTCGGAGATTGAAGCTCTCACCGACGCTGATGGTAACGTCCGTATGCGTCAAATGGTTGTTGCTTTCCGCTGTGTTTTCGAAGTCACAGCGGACCGTCATTTCCAGCGTTTCCTCCCCCACCTGCGCAGTGATTGTGGCAGTGCCGCTGCCGATACCGACAATCTTTCCGTCCTCATCGACCGTCGCCACTGTTTCGTCAGAGCTGCTCCAAACGACAACCGCATCCTCCGGAAGGTTTTCAATGCTGATCACTGCCGTCTCCCGCGGGAGCTGCAGTGTGATATCCTCCTGACTCAGCTTCAGCGCCGGCTGTGACGGCTCTGTTGCTTCCGAAGAAGGTTCCGTCGAGAAATTGCAGGTGACCGGACAGACCACACTTTTACTGCCGCAGCTCACAGTAATATTAGCCTGTCCTGCGCCGACTGCTGTGACCTCTGCCGTTATGGCGGACATATCCTCCTCCGAGGTGTACTTGGCCTCCTCCGATACCATCGCAACCTCGGCGTTGGAGGTAATGAATGTCAATGTCTCCGTGCAGCCTTCGTTCATAATCACCCGCAGCTTCTGGATCTGCCCCACTTCGGTAAATGTGATCTCCTCCGGCAGGATATCCAGATAAGTGCAGGAGCTTTCGTCAGGACGCTCCAGCTCCTCCACCCGCATGGTTGCATTCAGCACATCCTCAAGGCCAGGCCAAAATCCCAGCATATCACCCACAAAATACACAACGACCAATACCGCAAGCGACAAAAATACAATAGAAGCAATCAGAAGCTTTCGCGGGATTTCCCGTGATGTCCTTCCCTTCTTTTTCAGTTCTTTCTTCACAGGTGCCGCCTTGCGCTCCGACTGCGCCGATTTGCGCACTCCCGCCTCCCGTGATTTATTCCCGCACAGCGGACACTGTGCTTTTTCTGCATCGTAAATCGTGCCGCAATAATCACATACGATTTTATCCATCATAGCTTTTCGCATAAATCAGGTATGCTTATATCTCCTTTCGCTTTTTACGGGAAAAACAGGTGTCCCCCGCCTTTGACATCATAACATTTTCTTTCAAATAAGACAATAATCTTGTTGCATTTTTTGAAAAAATGTCATAGTATATAATTGCAAGAATTTGAGTTTTTATTTTAGGAGGCGTAAACCATGTCCGAACTGAAACTCATCTCCCCACTGCTGGACAATATGTCGCTCATTGAGGAGATTCCCGGACACAATGGCTGCACTTGTTATTCCCTCCGTCATGTGGACTCCGGCGAACGTTTCGTTGTCAAGCATATTTCCATTCCTGCATCGGACAGGCAGGTCCATGCGCTGCTGCTTTCCGGTGCATATCCTGATGAGGCTGCGATCCACGCATATTACGGCACTGTGGCAGAGGACATTAAAGCGGAATTGGAGGCTGGTCGCCGTCTGGCGGATTCCGGATATTTTGCCGGTGCCCGTGCCTATCAGGTCGAGCCGAAAGAGTCCGGCGTCGGCTACGATGTCTACATACTCTATCCGCGTCTGATCCCGCTGCAACGCGTCATGGTCGAAAGTGCCATGACGAGCCTGCGTGCCGTCAATCTCGGTCTGGATCTGTGTGAGGCGTTGTCCGCCTGTCGCGAAGCCGGCTATCTGTTTGAGAATCTGAAGCCGGAAAATGTATTCCTTACCAATTCCGGAAGATTCCAGCTGGGCGATTTGGGACTGACCCCCTTGCAGGATCTGCAATACGCCTCTGTTCCCGAAGAATACCTCGGTCCGTATTCCGCGCCTGAGCTGTATGAGATTACCGCTTCGCCGAACACGACCATTGACTTGTATGCGTTGGGTATGCTTCTTTATCGCATCTATAATGGCAATCATGGACCATTTGAGGATGAAAATACCGGCGCCGCTATGGCAGATAAGCTGCGTGTAACGGGGCGGGCGCTGCCGACACCTATTTACGCTGACTACGAATTGGCAGAAATCATTCTGAA
>CAMGMW010000085.1 GCA_946059285.1 uncultured Clostridia bacterium | reverse complement strand
CCGTTGCCGTTTGTGGTACCATTGCCGTTTTCAGTGCCGTTACCGTTCGTGGTACCGTTACCGTTCGTGGTGCCGTTGTTGTTCGTAGTACCGTTACCGTTCGTAGTACCGTTACCGTTCGTAGTGCCGTTGCTGTTCGTGGTGCCGTTGTTGTTCGTGGTACCGTTGTTGTTCGTAGTACCGTTGGTATTGCCGCTGGTGCCGGTATTGCCATTTGTTCCGTTGACGATGCCGTCTTTATTGTCAGAAATGTTGCCGTTGCTGTCAGTACAGGCGGTAAAGACCGCTGTAATCATTACCAGAACGAGGCAGAAAACTAAAATGCGTTTCATGATGATCCTCCCGATTGTAATAGTTTCTTTGCCTGCATAGTATTTGCCAAAGATTCTGTTTTAACCGCCTTTTTACAAAAAAAGTGATTACTGTATAGATCCTGCTCTGTTGCTGCGCTTTGGCGGCGGTATTTTTTATTGAGAATTCCCTCGTTTTGTGATATGATAATAAAAAAGCAACGGAGGTAAGAGCAATGGCAGAGAAAAAACGGATCCCCGAACGTGCTGAAATCGCGGAGCAGGACAAGTGGGCGATCCATGACATTTATGCAACAGACGAGCTTTGGGAAGCGGATCTGCAAAAGGCGAAAGAACTGATTCCCGTGATCTCCGGCTATGCCCAAAGGCTGGGACAGTCTTCCGATGTGCTGCTTGCGTTTTTAAAGCTGGAAGAAGAGATCGGCATCTTGGCGGACGCACTGGGGAATTACGCGATGCGCCGTTCCGATGAGGACACGAGAGACGCAAAGTATCAGGCAATGGTAGGCAGGCTCATGAGCACCTATGTGGAGCTGAACGCGGCTTCCAGTTTTTCTACGCCGGAGCTAATGGCGATTCCGGACGAGAAACTGGATGAATTCTTTGCGCAATGTCCTGCATTGGAACGCTATCGCCGCTTCCTGAATGATATTCGCCGCCGCCGTGCGCATGTGCTTTCCCCGGCGGAGGAAAAACTGCTGGCTGCTGCCGGAGAGCTTGCCAACGCACCGGATCAAATCTATGGTATGTTCAACAATGCCGACCTCACTTTCCCTGACGCGGTGGACAGTAACGGAGAAAAGCATCCGCTGTCACAGGGCACCTATATTTCCTATATGGAGAGCGACGACCGCACGCTGCGCCGGAGCGCCTTTGAGAATCTGTATCACACTTATGGCAGCTATCGTAATACCATTGCCTCCGTTTTGACTGCACAGGTAAAGCAGCTGCAGTTTTTTGCGCAGGCGAGAAATTACGGCTCGTCTTTGGAAGCGTCGTTGGACCAAACCAATGTGCCGGTCGAGGTGTATACAAACCTGATTGAAGCGGTTCATCAGAACATGGATAAGATGTACCGCTATGTTGACCTGCGGAAGAAACTGCTGGGCGTGGATGAGCTGCATATGTATGATCTGTACACGCCGCTGGTCGCCGGAGTGGAGAAAAAAGCATCGATCGATGAGGCGAAACAGACAGTCTACGATGCGTTGGCACCACTGGGTGAGAAATACCGCGCCATTTTGAAAGAGGGCTTTGAAAACCGCTGGATCGATGTGTATGAGAACGCCGGCAAGCGTTCCGGGGCATATTCCGCAGGCGCCCGCGTCCATCCGTTTGTGCTGCTGAACTATACCGGCACGCTTGACAGCCAGTTTACGCTGGCGCATGAGATGGGACATGCCTTGCATTCCTACCTTTCCAACCATACGCAGAACCCTGTGGATGCGGATTATGTGATCTTTGTGGCAGAGGTAGCCTCCACCTGTAATGAGGCGCTTTTGATGGAGTACCTGCTCGGTCGTACGACAGACAAAAAAGAGCGTGCGTATCTCATCAATCATTTCCTGGAGCAGTTCCGTGCGACTCTTTATCGGCAGACCATGTTTGCGGAGTTTGAGCTGAATATCGGCAAGATGGCACAGGATGGGACCACGCTGACCGCGGAGGTGCTTTGCGAGGAATACCGCCGCCTGAACCGTCTGTATTTTGGCGAAAATATCGTCTTGGACGAGGAGATTGACATGGAGTGGGCGCGCATCCCACATTTCTATTACAATTATTATGTTTTCCAGTACGCCACAGGATATGCCGCAGCCATCGCGCTCTCCAGACGTATTTTGCGGGAAGGGGAGCCCGCGGTACAGGATTATCTCGGTTTCCTGTCCGGCGGCTGCAGCAAGAGCCCGATCGACCTCTTGAAGGGAGCCGGCGTTGATATGAGTACAACCAAACCGGTGGAAGAAGCGCTGTCCCTGTTTGGCGAGCTGCTCGATGAAATGGAAGCCCTGATGCAGGAGTAGATCATGCCGGAGATTTTTATTCCAACGCTGCATACATTTGCCAATAACAATATTTTCACCGGAAGCTGCGGCACGTTGCGCTTCCGCATCGCGCCAGATGTGGTGATGGCAACGCCGAAGGAAGTGGATTTTTCCGACAGCTCCATCGACTGTGAAATCTGGCACGGACCGCTTTGCTACGAGCTGAGCGAGATGGAGGCAAAACGAACCTTCCCCATGTCTGCCGAAGGACGCGCCGATATGAAGGCGTGGCTGGAAGAAAATGTATAGCGAACCAAACCAAGCAGGGCGGCCCTAGGGCCGCCCTGAAAAATATGTTTCGACAAAGTCTACCTGCCTGACCTGAAAACTCTTACCATTAAGGTATTCCAGCGCGCCGGCGTCGGTAGAAAACGAAAAAGTTAGCTTGTAGGAATAGAGCGCCTGATATTTGCGATCAAAACGCTTATCCAGCTTTCCGTATTTTCCGTCCCCCAACAGCGGATGCCCGGCATGAGCAAACTGGGCACGGATCTGATGCGTGCGCCCCGTGATCAGCTCGCATTCTACCAGAGATAGCCCGTTTCGGCTTTCCAGCGTTTCATAGCGTGTTTCGCAGCTCTTTGCACCCGGCTGCGGCGTATCTGTCACAAACACACGATTTTTGACGGAATCCTTAAAAAGATACCCCTTCAGTGTACCGGATGCCGGTTTCGGTACGCCCTCCACAATGGCAAGATACCGCTTGTCGATCTCGCGATCTCTGATCTTCTGGTTCATGATCCGCAGCGCCTCCGCCGTTTTTGCGGCGATGACAATACCGCCGGTGTTGCGGTCAATGCGGTTGCAGAGCGCGGGAGTAAAGGAATGCTCCTCCCGCGGACGCCATTCCCGCTTGGCATAGAGGTATGCCTGAATGTGATCGATCAGCGTTTTACCGTATTGTGCACCGTCGTGGGGATGCACGGCAAGCCCGGGACGCTTATCCACCAGCAGAATGTTCTTGTCCTCATAGATGATGTTCAGCTTCGGAGCGGAAACGGTCAGATAGGCATTTTCTTCCGAGGGCGTTTCGAAGAATTCGTCATTGATGTAAAGCTGCAGAACGTCACCTTCCCGCAGACGCGTGTCGCGTTCCACCCGTTTGCCGCCCAGTTTGATGCGCTTAAGCCGGATATATTTTTGCGCCAAAGACGCCGGCAGCAGCGGTACTGCTTTCGCAAGGAAACGATCCAGGCGCTGCCCCGCGTCATTATGACCGATGGTAAGCTCTTTCACAAGGAACCCTCCCGGAAGAATGCTGTTTCCTTTACTATGCGGCAGAATTCACGGAAAGTCAAGTTTTTTTCGGAGAAAAAATGAAAAAAGCATTTGACAAATAGAGCGATAGAGGGTATAATATCTCCTGCACGACTATGGAGTAGGGGATTCGTATGCTATTAGGGCTATCGAGAATCATGGAAATACCGGACAGTGCCCTGCCGTTTCAGACTGAGCTCGATCTACGGGACATGCAGTTCGGCGGAAGCTATCCCGTGCAGGAGCCAGTTCGCGCCGAGGGTGTGGTTCGCAATGTTGCCGGTGTTCTGGTATTGACCGCTGTGATTTCTACCAATCTCCATGCCATCTGTGACCGTTGCGCGGCCTCCTTTGAACGGCGGGTTTCCTATGATGTGCAGGCGGTTCTGGTCCGCGAGCTGGAGGACGAGAGCGCTGCGGATGAATGGACGTTTCTTTTGGAGAACGACAGCGCAGATCTGGACGAAATCCTTACCACCGCGTTCGTGCTAAACATGGATTCCAAGCTGCTGTGCAGACCGGATTGTAAAGGGATCTGCTTTCGCTGCGGCAAGAATCTGAATGACGGCGACTGTGACTGTCGCCCTGAGATGGATCCCCGTTTGGCTGTCCTTGGGCAGCTGTTGAAGGATAAGAAATAATAGTTTATGCTGAAAGCATCTGACCAAGGAGGTGTCATTCATGGCTGTTCCAAAGTGTAAGGTTTCCAAGGCGAGACGGGATAAGAGACGCAGTTCTCACTGGAAGCTCTCCGTTCCCGGCATTGTAGCCTGCCCGAAGTGCGGCGAGGCGCGTTTGCCCCATAGAGCTTGCAGAAATTGCGGTACCTACAATGGCCGCGAGGTTCTTCCTGCCGCTGAAGCGAAATAAGTTCGCATCGATAAGAGATGAGGAGGGAATGTTCCTTCCTCTTTTCTTTTTGCCTATGGCAATATACTTTTGCAGACCACGGAGGTATGTAATGGAAATACGAAGAGCAATCAACGCGGATCTGCCTGCGCTGCACCGACTGTTGAAACAGGTGCTCATGGTGCATCATGCGGGGCGACCTGATCTGTTTCGCAGTGGGACGGAAAAATACACGGACGAGGAGCTTCGTGCGCTGCTGTGCGATGAGACGCGCCCGATTTTTGTCGCGGTGCAAGATGGCAACGTCTGCGGCTACGCGTTTTGCATTTTTCGGCAGCTTCCCACAGACAATATCCTGACAGATATTAAGACGCTGTATATTGACGATCTGTGTGTCGACGAGTCTGCACGCGGGCAGGGGATCGGCAGGGCGCTGTATGCGTATGTGCACGCCTTTGCCAAACAAAGCGGCTGCTATAATCTGACGCTCAATGTCTGGGCGTGCAATGAACGTGCCCTGCGGTTTTACGAGGCGTGCGGATTAAAGCCGCAGAAGATCGGAATGGAAACCATTCTCTAATGTGGATAGTGCTTGAAAAATCCGCGCACTTATGTAATAATAGGGAATAGTGGGAAAATACTGAAAAAAGAGGAATCGGATATGACCAAAAAGCTGCTGTGCTTCCTGCTTGTAGTGCTCATCCTGAGTCTTGCAGCCTGCAGAAGCGAGGGAAGCACAAAGCTCCCAACGGAAGAATCGGATAAGCCGACGACAGAAGAACCGACAACAGGGGAGCCATCGACCGAGAAGTCGACGAGTACCGAGCCGGTTGAGCCGGAGACAACATATCATGATCAGATCACGCTGCTTGCAGTGAATTATTCGCAGTGGGTCAAGTCTGACTCTGCAGCGCCGTATTCCTTTGCGGTTACAGATCTTGACCGAAACGGGCGCTTGGAGGTCGTTGCAAGCGTCTGCATGGGAACGGGCTTCTTCAGCTTTACGGATATTTGGGAGGTCAATGAGACCTTTGACGGCGTAACGCTCTGTAAATCGTCCGACGAGGAGAATTCACAGTCCGACATCATTGTTCCGAGCCTCACTGCCTATGTACGGAAGGATGATTGCCATTATATTGTCACGGACGTTATTCGTTCCGGCTATGCGTACAATAGGGAGGAGATCCGCAGCTTCCTCTTTAAAGACGGCGGCTATTCCGAGGAACTGCTTGCCTACCGCGAGACAGAGGTGTCGGAGGATTATGAGGAG
>CAMGMW010000084.1 GCA_946059285.1 uncultured Clostridia bacterium | reverse complement strand
GATGCGGTCAAGCCCTTCCGTAAAGAGCTTCTTCATATGCGTATAGTGGGCGGCAAATTCCGCATAGTAGCTATCCGGCATTTCCAGACCGACCACAGCTGCCTCCATCAGCGGAGAAGGTGCGCCCACCGTGTTGAAATCATGGTACTGCTTGATTCTGTCCATGATGTGCTTCGGCGCAATGGCATAGCCCAGACGCCAGCCAGTCACGGAATACGTTTTGGAAAGAGAGCTGCACGATACCGTACGTTCCCACATACCGGGAAGGCTGTTCATATAAATGTGTGTGTGCGGCGCATAGACGATATGCTCATAGACCTCATCCATAATCACATAGGTATCATACCGAATTGCAAGATCCGCAATCAGTTTCAGTTCCTTTTCGGTAAACACCTTTCCGCTGGGATTGGATGGATTGCAAATCAGGATTGCCTTTGCTCCCTGCTTGAATGCTTCCTCCAAGACGTTCGCGTCAAAGTCAAAGGTCGGCGGTACCAACGGTATGAAAACCGGCTCACAGCCTACCAGCAGCGTCTGCGCACGGTAGTTTTCAAAATACGGAGAGAACATGATAATCCTGTCGCCGGGATTGGTCAGCGCAAACAGTGTGTCCACCATTGCCTCTGTCGAGCCGATCGTCACCACCATTTCCGTCTCGGGATCAAGCGTTCTGCCCATAAATCTGCCGCACTTTTTTGCAAGTGCCCGGCGGAAATTCGGCGCGCCCATCGTGATCGGATACTGGTGCGGTCCTAATTGGCTGACCTCCGCCAGACGGTCCGTCAGTTCCTTCGGTGGGTCAAAATCCGGAAATCCCTGCGCCAGATTTATGGCATGATTCGCAATGGCGATCCGCGTCATCCTGCGGATCACGGAATCCGTAAAGTGTTGCGCCGTCCTGCTCAATTCCTGCATAATACTTCCTCCTTACTTTATTCCCAATACTTCGGCCGGAACCGTAAACAGCTCGTTCTCGCGAAGGACCTTCAATAAGCTTTCCTCATCAGAAACGCGGAAAACCATATATGCGGCATCCGTGCCGCGGTCGATGAGAGAGTACATATACTCAATATCGATCTTCGCGGCTGCCATCAATGTCAGAACCTTCGCCAGACCGCCGGGGGCATCCGGCACCGCAACTACCACAACCTCATTGATGCTGACGATGCAGTGATGCTTTGCAAGCGTTGCTTTCGCCGCCGCAGTGTCGTTGACCAGCATCCGTAAGATGCCAAAATCCGTCGTATCCGCGATGGAAAGAGCGCGGATGTCCACACCGCTTTCATACAATGCCCGAGTGATCGATGCGATCTTGCCGGATTCATTTTGCAAGAATACAGATATCTGTTTAACCATAATCAGTCTCCTTCGTCCAGAAGCTTCCGCTTGTCGATCACGCGCACCGCTTTCCCCTCAGAGCGCGGAATCGTGTTTGGTTCAAGCAGTTTTACCTTTGCATTGATTCCCAGCAGATTTTTCAACGCTGTCGACAGTTCCTTTGTCCGTTCCGCCAAACCGCGCACCGTATCGGAGAACACCGACTCGCTGATTTCAACCTGTACCTCCAGGCTATCGAAATGATCGGCGCGGTCAACAACAATTTGATAATTCGCGGTATATCCCTGCTGCAACAGCACTGTTTCAATCTGAGAGGGAAAGACATTGACACCGCGAATAATCAGCATATCATCCGTCCTGCCTCGCGGTTTCGTCATCTTAACCAGCGTTCTACCGCACGCACATGGCGCCCTTGTGATCGTTCCGATGTCTCGTGTCCGGTAGCGCAGGATCGGAAACGCCTCCTTTGTGATGCAGGTAAAAACCAGTTCTCCCTGCGTTCCCTCCGGCAGCACTTCTCCGGTGTCCGGATCAATCACCTCAACAATGAAATGGTCCTCGTTGATGTGCATACCGGTCTGTTTCTCGCACTCGAAACCGACGCCGGGACCGATGACCTCAGTCAGACCATAGATATCATACGCCTTGATGCCCAGCATCTCCTCCAGTTGACGGCGCATTTCCTCTGTCCACGGTTCCGCACCGAACAGACCCGCTTTCAGACTGATGTCTTCCTTTGTATAGCCGGAATCATAAAGCGTCTGCGCAATATGCAGCGCATAAGACGGCGTGCAGCATAAGATCGTAGAAGCAAAATCGCGCAGGATCGTAATTTGCCGCTGTGTATTGCCGCTGGAAACGGGAACAGTCGTCGCGCCCAGGCGGGTTGCGCCGCCGTCTGCACCCAGACCACCGGTAAAAAGACCATAGCCATAGGATACATGGACAATATCCTCATCCGTGCAACCGGCAGCGCATAATGCGCGAGCACAGCAGTCGCTCCAAATTTCAAGGTCTTTTCGCGTATAGCCCACGACGATCTGTTTTCCGGTCGTTCCGCTCGAAGCGTGCAGCCGGACGACCTCCTTCAGCGGTACTGCAAACAGTCCGTATGGATAGGTGTCGCGCAGATCCTGTTTATAGCTGAAGGGCAGCTTGTGCAGATCTTCGATGCTGCGAATGTCATCTGGGTGTACGCCGGCGCGCTGCATTTTCTCCCGATAGAACGGGACCTTTTCATAAACGCGCCGGACAGTCGCGATCAGCCGTTCATTCTGCAATGCAACAATCTTTTCCCGCGGTGCGGTTTCAATTTCGGGCTGAAAATAACGTTTCATGCCATTCTCGCCTCCCTGCCGAGTAGGAATGCCTTTCGGTTCATTTCCAAAAACTTAGCCGGAACACTTGCCTCGACTGCGCGCATCCATTCCTCCTCAGAGAAGTCAAATTCTCCCGAAAGCCATCCCATCAGCACAAGGTTGACTGCTTTGGAAGATCCCGCCCTTTCGGCAAGCTGCAAAGCGTCGAACGCATCAATCGCAAGTCCCGCATTCCGAATTTTCTCTGTCAAATTCGCCGGATATTCCGCGGCGCCGGTAATCACCGGCATCGGGTTGATCTGCTGAGAACTTGTGATGATTTTTCCGTTCGAACGCAGATATTTTGTCCAGCGCGCAGCTTCCAACAGTTCAAAAGACACCAGATAATCCGCCTCGCCCTCGTCGATGATCGGAGAATACACATGCTCGCCGAAACGAACATAGGTCACCACTGAGCCGCCGCGCTGACTCATCCCATGTACCTCGGAAACTTTTACATCATATCCCTTTGACAGCAGCAGCTTACCGAGCAGCTTACTCGCCAGCAGGGAGCCCTGACCGCCGACACCGACAATCATTATGTTCTTTGTCTCCATCTTTCATGCCTCCAATGCGTCGAATTTGCATAACTGTGCGCAAACACCACAGCCCGTGCAAAGCGTATTGTCGATGCTCGCCTTCCCGTCCTTCATGCTGATGGCGGGACAGCCGATCCTCATACACATCTTACAGCTTCTGCATTTGTCCGCCTGTACATGCAAAGCAGGCGCATGCTTCACATATTTCAGCAGCGCGCACGGTCTGCGGGAAATGATGACCGACGCTTCATTTGCCGCCAGTTCCTCCCTGATAACCGACTCACACTGCGCAAGATCATACGGATCAACGACCTGAACACGGCGAATACCCAACGCATGACACAGCGCGGTCAAATCCACCTTCGCCGCGGGATCACCCTTCAGGTTAAAGCCCGTGGTCGGGTTCTGCTGATGTCCCGTCATGCCGGTAATGGAATTGTCGAGAATAATCACCGTACTGTTGGAGTCATTGTACGCAATGTTTACCAGACCGGTCATACCGGAATGCATAAAGGTAGAGTCCCCGATCACGGCCACCGTTTTTTCGGCACTCTTTTCGTCATTCGCTTTATTATAGCCATGCAGACCTGAAACCGATGCGCCCATGCAGATTACGGCATCAATGGCCGACAACGGCTGTACCGCACCGAGCGTATAGCAGCCGATATCGCCGATCACGTTCAGCTTCAGCTTGGAGAGAGTGTAAAACAGTCCGCGATGCGGGCAGCCAGCACACATGACAGGAGGACGCGCTGGAATCGGTTCCGTCAGTTCCGTGCCTTTCTTGCGTTCGAAGCCGAGCGCAGTGGCTACAGCATTCTGAGACAGTTCTCCGATGCAGGAGAATCGTTCCTTCCCCTCGACACTCAGACCAAGGGCGCGGCAATGCGTCTCAATAAAGCCGTCCAGCTCCTCTACAACGACAAGGCGCTCCACGGAAGCGGCAAACTCTTTTAACAGTTGATCCGGCAGGGGCCAAACCATACCGAGCTTCAGGACGCTCACCTTCTCACCGCAGACCTCCCGAACATATTGATAGGACGTACTGCCGGTGATGATTCCCAGTTTATGCTCCGTTCCCCGCTCCCAGCGGTTGCAGGGTGCGCTCTCCGCATAAGCGGCGAGCGCCTTGGTTCGTTCCTCCACAATCGGATGCCGGCGCTTCGCATTGGCTGGCATCATAATGTATTTTTGCGGATCTTTAACATATTTCTTCTGCTCCGGCAGCATACGCTCACCGCATTCCACAATGCTCTGGCTGTGGGCGACACGGGTGCACATCTTTAAGAGCACGGGCGTATCAAACCGCTCGGACAGCTCATATGCCAGCTTCGCAAATGCCAAAGCCTCCGCTGAGTCTGATGGTTCCAGCATCGGAACCTTGGCGGCCTTTGCATAGTTTCTGGAGTCCTGCTCATTCTGTGAGCTGTGCATCCCGGCATCGTCTGCCACGCCGATAACCATACCGGCGTTCACACCGGTATAGGAGATCGTAAACAGCGGGTCGGCTGCAACGTTCAAGCCAACATGCTTCATGCCGCAAAAGCTGCGCCGCCCTGCCAGCGACGCGCCGAAGGCCGCTTCCATCGCCACCTTTTCATTCGGAGCCCATTCCGCATAGATTTCCTCGTATTTTGCAGCACATTCCGTGATTTCGGTGCTGGGTGTGCCGGGGTAACTGGAGACAAAGCTGCAGCCGGCTTCATATAAACCGCGTGCGGCAGCCTCATTCCCGAGCATCAGTGTTTTCATATTAGAACCTCCTCAACGAGTCGTCTGTGCTTCCACAAGGCGTCCGTGACAGTACTTTTCCCGAAGTGCCGGCTTTTCGATTTTTCCGGTGGGATTGCGTGGAACGTTATCAAAAATAATGCGCCTGGGCCGCTTATATCGCGGCAGTTTCTTGCAGAAAGCATTGATCTCCTCTTCCGAACAGGAAGCACCGCTCTTCAGTTCAATAATTGCCGCAGCGATCTCCCCCAAACGCGGGTCCGGAAGTCCGATCACCGCAACGTCTTTAATGCTTTCATGCGTCCGCAGAAAATCTTCAATCTGCACCGGATACAGGTTTTCTCCACCGGAAATCACCAGATCTTTTTTGCGGTCTACAAGATACAGGAATCCGTCGTCGTCCATCCGTGCCATATCGCCCGTAAACAGCCAGCCATCATGCAGCACCTCATCTGTTGCTTCCTTGTTTTTATAGTAGCATTGCATCACGCCGTCGCCGCGGACAGCCAATTCACCGATTTCACCGGTCGCAACCGGCTGCCCCTGTTTGTCAACAACTTTCGCCTGCCAGCCGTAGCCCGGTTTGCCAATCGCGCCCACCTTGTCAATATTCTCCACGCCCAAATGGACACACCCCGGACCGGTGGATTCGGAAAGTCCATAGTTGGTGTCGTAAGCATGGTGCGGAAATACCTTGAGCCAGCGGCGAATCAGGCTTGGCGGCACAGGCTGCGCTCCGATATGCATCAGCCGCCACTGCTCGAGCATATAGTCATCCAATCTGACTCTTCCGCT
>CAMGMW010000083.1 GCA_946059285.1 uncultured Clostridia bacterium | reverse complement strand
TGAGTACTTTCTGGCGCGAGCGGCGCCTACGCTGTCTATGGACGGCGTGTTTGAAGTGAATGTACATTCGATTACCACGGCGAAGGAACAGCACCTGTATCTGGATACCGCAGACGCGGAGCTGATGCGGGGCAAGCGGATCCTGATTGTGGATGATGTGATTTCCACGGGCGAGTCTCTGGCTGCCATTGAACAGCTTGTGCTGGAGGCGGGCGGCATAATTGCCGGACGCATGGCGATTCTGGCGGAGGGTGACGCGCAGGAGCGCGGGGACATCATCTATCTGGAGAAGCTGCCACTGTTTAACGCTGACGGGAGCATCAAGGAATAACTGTATCATCTGATCACAATGCCGACGAATGTGTTTCATTCGTCGGCATTGCTTTTTGATACTGGAGCGTGTTCACACTTCCGCTCAAAGGCGGAATTTTGGCCTGTTTTCCGTCATGCTGCGTTGCATTCCCTTGAAACACACAAAGTATTCCTGTGGAAATGCGCCTTGCCTGACGAAAAACGGCCTCAAAATCAGCGCATTTCCGGTAGTGTGAACATGCCCTAACCACCGATTAAAATATACATTTTAATCGGTGGCACCGTGCTGAAAACGGCACGGTGTGTTTTCGCGAGCGAAAACACGTCTCATGCAATCACCGATGCGCTTTGCGCAATAAAATGGATGTGTCCATTTTAGTTGGTGATTGGTATGAATCACAGATTATCTGCGATTCTCGTTCTGGTTCTGCTGATTTTGATTCTGCTGATTCTGATTCTGGTTCTGGTTCTGATTGCGGTTCTGCTGATTCTGCTGGTTCTGATTACGGTTTTCCATGATTAGAACTCCTCCTAGATAAAGCTTCTGCGGAAAATTTCCGCGTGATTAGTATGCCCCGCTTGTGCTTATTTATCCTTTGGCTTAAAAATGAGTCCCGCCAACCAGCCGAATACGACTGCTGCGGCAATTCCGCCTGCGGTGGCAGTCAGACCGCCGGTCAGGATTCCCCAGCCGCCGTGCTGAAGCACGGCTTCCTTGACGCCATTTGCAAGAGAATAACCGAAACCGGTCAGAGGAACCGTTGCGCCGGCACCGGCAAAATCCACGATATATTTGTAAATACCCAGCGCACCAAGGATCACACCGGCAACCACATATGATACTAAAATCCGCGCCGGCGTCAGCTTCGTTTTATCAATTAAGACCTGACCGATCAGGCAAAACAGACCGCCGACAATAAATGCTTTCAGATAATCCATTGTAATCAGCTCCTTTCTGTGCAGATGGATACCGCGTGGCAAACGGATGGAACGGATTCTCCCTGCTGCGTGGAAAGAGGGGAGAGCAATGCGCCTGTTCCGCAGAACAGCAGACGCCGGAGCTTTTTTTGGACCATCTGCGAAAGCAGATGACCGCAAAGCACGCTGGCGCTGCATCCACATCCCGAGCCGCCGCAATGCACATCCTGCTTTTGTAAATCAAAGATCATCGTGCCGCAGTCATGATAGCGGCTGCCAAGCTCCACGCCTTCACGGGAAAACAGACCACGCAGAATCTCACTTCCCAGCTTGCCCAGATCACCGGTTACGATCAGGTCATAGTCCTCCGGCGTACAGCTGAAATCCTCAAAATGAGCGCGCAGCGTTTCATAGGCAGCGGGTGCCATAGCCGCGCCCATATTGTTGGCGTCCTTGATTCCGGCGTCGACGATGGTGCCGATTGTGGCGCGGCACAGGAACGGTCCTTTACCCTCCTGTCCTAACACAACGGCGCCTGCGCCGGTAACGGTCCACTGCGCGGTTGGTGTGCGCTGTCCGCCGTAACCCAGAGGGTAACGGTACTGCCGTTCGGAGGAGGCAAAATGAGAAGAACTGAGTGCCAGTGCGGTGGGACAATAGCCGCCGCTGACTGCCATGGCCGCAAGCAGCAATGCTTCCGCCATGGTTGAGCAGGCACCGTACAGCCCAAAGGTGGGCACCTTCGTGTTTCGCATGGAGAAGCTGGAGCCGATACATTGATTCAGAAGATCGCCGACAAAGGCGGCGGAGATATCTGATTCGGTCAAGGCGATCTTGTCCAGTGCAAGCTGTATCGCTGTTTTTTGCATTTCCGTTTCGGCCTTTTCCCAGGTTTTCTGTCCAAAGCTTGTGTCGTTTGATGTCAGATCAAAGGTGTTTCCCAGCGGACCCTGTCCTTCCTTCTTCCCGGCGACAGAGGCGTAAGAAAGGATCGCAGGCGGTTGCGGAAAAAGTATACTTTGCTTTCCGCGATGATTGGACTCCATATGTGTACCCTCCGTTTTATTTTTTGATTATACTGAAACTTGATAAAAAAGTGGACAAGGCCCGCTTTTTACAGTGTAGTATTAGTATGCAGCAAAGCGGAGAGAACAATGATGGAAAAATCAGTAAAAAAACGCTGCCCTCCGTTCGGAGAGCAGCGTGTATTTTACTGGCGTTATACGATGCGCCGTGCGCCCATATAGCGGTTTGCATACCAGCTATCGGAAAGGTCCGTAATGCAGACGTCTTTCTGAGAATTTGCGGCATGAACAATTTTGTTGTTGCCAATATAAAGACCAACATGGCAGGCGGAAGAACCGGAGCCGAAGAACACGAGATCACCCGGCTGCATATTATTATAGGAAACCGAGGTGCCGTTTGCGAGCTGTGCGGTTGCAGTACGGTTGATGCTGTAGCCAAACTGACGGTAGATATACTGGACAAAGCCGGAGCAGTCAAAGCCGCTGGGGGAAGTGCCGCCATATACATAGGGATAACCGACAAATTTCTGAGCATATGTAGCAATTTGCTGACCGAGGCTGACCGCCTGATAGGAACTGCCGGAGGAGCTCCCGGTATTGCAGTAGGGCTTTTCCAGCAGTGTTACCAGATCGCTTCGGATGTAACCGATCTGTCCGTTATACTTGACCTTGTACCAACCACAGTTGAACCCAAAGATGAACACCTTTTCGCCGGCGGTTGCCTGATCGACCAGAGAATAGCTGGTGGACGGACCGCTGCGGATATTCACAAGAGACGGGTTCACAGAGCCATAGCCCAGCTCGATGTTCTCACGCTGCTTTACTGTCAAGTAGTCGCTGTGCATGTAGCCAATCTCCAGATTGTAATCGACCAGATACCAGTCGTTGACCTTGCGGATGATCACGACGCTTTCGCCGTTATATGCCGTGTTGATCACATCGGAATCTGTGCTTGCTTTCTCACGCAGCCGTAAGCCGCCGTTGGCTTCCACAATGCCGATTCCGGTTTTTAACTCCGTTGCACCGGCAGTAATTGCAAAAACAACCAGAACGGTTATGGTGATTGCAAGGATCATAAAGACTCTGTAAAACCGTTTCATGATGTACCCTCCCAGGAAAATTGTAGTCTATTTTGCGCTCAATGCGCGCTCCAGCCATACGCTGCCAACATCCAATGCAGTGTAAAAGCCGTCCTTTTCGCTTTTTTTCACAACACGATCCCGTGCCTTGACTGCGGGGTCCGTACGCTGAAGCTGTACGGAAACCTTCGTCGCCAGATCGAGATCATCAAGCTTTTTCGATTCGAGGACCTGCAGCATGACGATGTATTCATCTGCCATGGAGCCATAGTAAATCAGATTGTCCTTCCGCATCAGGGGACGACCCTTATAGGTCAGGACTTCATTTTTTTCGGACATAATTACCTCCAAATAAAATGTAACCAAATTGTAACACATAGAAACCGATTTGTCAATACCCTTTTCTAAAATTACTATATCTTGTAATAATTCGATAGATCTGCGTTACAAAAGGTCCGTATCTAGTGCTGTGCGTGGGAATGGATGTTGTTTTGGGAGGGAAAAAAGAGGCTTCTGCGCAGCGCAGAAGCCTCTTGCAGGAATAACTTAATCAAACAGATAGTGACGAACCAGCTCTTGTAGCAATTCGTCGCGGTCGAGCTTGCAGATGAGGCTGCGAGCGTTATTGTGGTTGGTGATATACGTCGGGTCTTCCGAGAGAAGGTAGCCGACAATTTGGTTGATGGGATTGTATCCCTTTTCGGTGAGAGAACGATAGACCGCAGTCAGTGTTTGCTTCATTTCCTCATTATTGTCTGCAGGTACCGTAAATTTTATTGTATTGTGATCCAAAATGTCCGCCTCCTTTAGACTTTTTCTTTATCATATACCAATTTCACAATAAAGTAAAGCAAAAAACCAAGAACAATTTGGAAACAATTTGTGACGCAGGGATTATCTCAGTTTTGCATCCAATTCATTTTCCAGCCTGGAGAGGACCGATGTGATGACGCTGTCGGAATCGGCATCGGTCAGAGTACGGTCGTCTGCGCGCAGCGTAAGGCTGAACGCAACACTCTTTTTGCCGTCGGCGATGCCCTTGCCTCGGTAAATATCGAACAGACGCACCTGCCGCAGCAGCTTGCCGCCTGCCTCGTGAATGCAGGCTTCCAGCTCGGCAACGGTCACGGCTTCCGCGCAGACCACAGCGATATCACGGGTAACGGCGGGGTACTTGGGCAGCGGCACATAAGTGGCGGTGGGAGCCAGTACGCCGGTCAGTGCCGTGAAGTCCAACTCAGCGGCATAAATATCGCTGTCAATATCGTAGTTTTTGGCGACCAGCGGATGCACCTGACCGAACAGACCGATGTCCTTGCCGTCGATGGTGATACGTGCGCAGCGGCCCGGGTGGAAGGAAGGATGGTCTTTCACAGCGGTATAGGCAGCGGGCTTTGCATTCAAGCCTCTCAGCAGTGCTTCAATCTCGCCCTTCATGCTGAAGAAGTCCTCGCCGTCACCGTAGGTACCCAGCAACAGATGCTTCGGCTCATCAGGCAGCGTCTGTCCTGCGCGGGGCAGATAGACCTTTGCCAGCTCGTAGAGCTTCACCGCGCTGTTGTGGTAGGCGTTGTTGCGTGCCAAAATTGCCAGCATAGAGGGAAGCGCCACGGTACGCATGATCGAGGCATCCTCGCCCAGCGGGTTCTGAATCCGCATGGCGTTGCGCAGAGGAGAGTCCTCCGGCAGCCGGATCATGTCAAAAATCGACGGGGAGACAAAAGAGTAGGTCAAAATCTCGCTGTAGCCAAAGCTGCGGCAAAGACTGCCGACCTTGTTTTCCAGCACCATTGTCCCGGTGTAGCACCCCTCGCTGGTGGCACTGCGGAAGGCTGTGGTGGGGATGTTGTTGTAGCCAAACAGTCTGCCGATTTCCTCTGCGATATCCGCAGTCTGCATCAGATCCGGACGCCAAGAGGGAACACGAATGGTCCGACCCTCCACGGGAATTTCCAAGCGGCGTAGATATTCTACCATATCTGCCTCGGAAATATCCGTACCCAGCAGAGCGTTGATCCGTTCCGGCTCCAACTCGAGCGTTCTGGGCTCCGGGATGTAGTTGAGAATGTCGATCATGCCGTCCATGACTTCGCCGGCGCCCAGCAGCTCCACCAGCTCGCAGGCGCGGTTGATCGCCGGAACGGTGAGCAATGGGTCGATATTCTTCTCGAATTTCCCGGAGGCCTCCGTCCGCATGCCCAATGCAAGCGCCGTCTGGCGGATGGAGGTGCCGTTGAAGTTGGCAGACTCAAAGACGACATCCACGGTGTCTTCGACGATTTCGCTGTTCTCGCCGCCCATGATGCCGGCCAGACCGATGGGCTTGTCATCATCGGCAATGACCAGCATCCCGGGTGTCAGTGTTCGGACTGTGCCATCCAGCGTGGTCAGCGTCTCACCCGCAACGCTTTCGCGCACGACGATCTTGCCGGAGGACACATAGCGGTAGTCAAACGCGTGCATCGGCTGACCATATT
>CAMGMW010000082.1 GCA_946059285.1 uncultured Clostridia bacterium | reverse complement strand
TGGCGGAGAGGAAGGGATTCGAACCCTTGAGACGCTATTAACGCCTACACGATTTCCAATCGTGCGCCTTCGGCCAGCTCAGCCACCTCTCCATGTGCTGATTTTGCACACACAAAATCAGCTTGGATATCATACTCGATTTTAAAGCAGTTGTCAAGGGTTTTCTTGCGAAATCTGACAATTTCACGAAAAGATTTGCAGCATCAGGATAAGTCCATCGCAATAACACATGCTTCGAGCACCCGTCGAACAATCGGCGTGCAGACCGCCGCGCCGCCCCCGCCCTGCTCCACTACAACCACAAACGCCAGCGGATAATCCTCGTCCTGCACAAATCCGGCAAACAGCGCATTTGCCGCCGCACCGCCGCCGTTTTCCGCTGTACCAGACTTTGCCCCGGCGTACATGCCACAGAAGTTTTCCTTACCGTACGCCTCCGTTACAGCAAAGTGCATCATCTTCGCCAGCCGGGCTGCCGACGACGCGTCGATTGTGTATCCCGTGGAACGCTCAGACACGCTGTATTTGACCGAATCCCCAAAAGTGACCTGCTTCACCAGATACGGCATTGCCGCCTCCCCGCCGTTTGCAATCGCGCCCATAAAGGTCATAAACTGGCAGGGGTTGATCTGATCCGTATACTGACCGACGCCCGCCCAGCCCGTTTCATAGACCGTTGCCTCCGACAAATCAAAGCTGCCGACCGCCGTTGTCGTACCGTCAAAGGATAACCGCGATGTGATGCCGGTCTGCTGGGCATACTGCATCAAAAGCTCTGGTCCAAGCTCCGCCGCGACCTGCGCAAACACGACGTTGCAGGAATGTGCCAGCGCTTCTTCAAAGGTCAGCGTCCCATGTACACCGTTGCATATGACTACTTCTGCTCCCACCTGCGCACTTCCCTCGCAAACGAAGCTGCGCGTCTGAATGTCATCCATCTCCTCCAGCGCCGCCAGCGCCGTCACCAGCTTAAAAGTCGAACCGGGCGTATAGGTGCTGTGCAGGAAACGGTTGACATACACGCCGTCGTACTTTTCCGGATTGCCCTCCACATCCGGCACATCGTCCGGATCAAAGGTGGGTGAGGATACCATGCACAGCACTTCACCCGTGCGGTAATTGTAGACGCCAACCGTACCCTTGCGTCCATCCAGCGCATTGAGAGCGGTGCGCTGCACCTCCGCGCTGACCGTCAGTGTCATCTCGCCGACATGTTCTCCCGCGGTGTACGTTCCGTTAAAGCGGTCAAAGCCGATCAGCTCCTGTCCGTATTCCGCCAGCAGGAACGGCGAAATATTGCCTTCCCGATCCCCCAGCAGATGCAGCATTGCCTGGCGCACGGAGGCGCTGTCCGCATACTGTTTTCCCTCAGTCGCGTCCAAAACGGTCATCCCGCTGCGATCAACAATCCGTCCGCTGTTCAGCACACCGTTGGTATACACATGAGGGCTGTTTTGGAAGGTTACCCATTCCGGCGCGTCGATCAGATAGCGAACCAAAATGGTGATCAGTCCGAGTACCAGCACTCCGGCCAGCACCAGCGCGAGCCATGTCCGTTTTGCCAGCTTATTCATATGCCTCCACCTCCTGTGCCTTTGCCGTCCGGACAGCGAAGCTGGCATTCTGCCGCGTGTCTGCCGCCTTCAAAAAGGCAAGCAGTCCCCATGAAGAGAGCATGCTGGAGCCGCCGTTGGAGACAAATGGGAACGTCACGCCGGTCAGCGGCAGCAGATCCATTGTTCCGAACACATTCAAAATCGTCTGGATCATCAGAATGGCGATTGCCGCGCAGGCGCCGATGGTATAAAAGCTGCTGCGTCCCACTGCAGCAGAGCGCATCACAAAGATGCCGAGAATCACGATCGCCGCTGCCATTGTCAGTCCAAGGATTAGCCCCCATTCCTCGCAGACAAACGCAAACACCAGATCCGTATCCGCCGCCGCCACATATTTCAGCCAGCCCTGACCTGCGCCCAGGCCCAAAAAGCCGCCGGAGGCAATGCACATCATGGCTCTGGTCTGCTGATAGCCGCCGGAAAGCGCATACTCCCACGCATGTCCCCATGTTGCAAAACGGCTGAGGATATGCGGGCGAAAGCGTACCGCCATGATGCCGGCAAAGCCGGTCGCCGCGCAAGCCAGCGTGATGGTTGCAAAGCTGCCGGAGCGAAGATATGCGATCACCAGGAACGCAACGAAAAAAATCAATGCCGTTCCAAAGTCGTTCATCAGAGCAAGGCAGCCGCAGATCGCCGCGGAATAAGCGATAAACAAAATCAGGTTCCGCTTGGTGACAATACGGTCCATCGTCGACGCGCCGACATAAATAAAGCACAGCTTCACCAGCTCCGACGGCTGAAAGGAAATAGAGCCGATCATGATCCAGTTTTTGGCACCGTTCAGCTCCTGCCCGAGCACCAGGTTCGCCGCCAGCAGCACAAGCCCGCCTACCGCCGCCACATAGCGGAATTTTTTTGCGCGTGACAAATCGCGGAGGGACCACCCTATGACCAGATAGATTATGACACCGCCAATGAGCGCAACGAGCTGCTTCGGCAGCTCGGCAACATCGGAGGAAGCGATCACAGCCAGTCCGATGGTAGAGAGGAAAAACGCCAGCGTCTCCATCTCATAGCCGCTGCGGCGCATCAGCCGAAGCACCGCGAACAGGAGCCACTGAACCGCCAACAGCGTTGCAAAACTCAGCACTACGGTTGCTGCCTGCTCCGGTGCTGTACACGTCCAGAATCGGAAAACCGTACAAAGCTGAAACACGGTCAGCAGCAGCAGGGTTAACGTCGGCGACGCCATATTCTGCGGACGTGTCCGGGTATATAGCTGGTCCTCCAGTTCCTCATGTGTCACTGCCGTGAGAACCATATCCACGCCGCCGAGGCAGATCGTGTCGCCGTATTCCACCGCCGCCAGTTCCGTCTGTTCCCCGTTGACGAATACCGAGCCGCGAGAGCCGATGTCCGTCACTGACCAGCTTCCGTCGTCATAGCGGGTCAGGACTGCGTGATTGCGGGATACGGTTGGAAAGCTCACAACGATGTCACAGCTTTTGGCCCGTCCGATCAGATTCTCCCAGTGTGTCACCGGAAGCCGGTCACCGTCAGGCATGGTCAGCCACGCCCAGATTTCCGGTTCACGCCGGAAGCGCAGCAGCGGTTTTGCGCAGCGCCACAGCAGCAGCAGCGCCAGTATCGGAGCCGCATAGCGCCATATCGACGCGAAAACCGACGCGGTCTGCACTCCATCCGTCTGGAAAAATGTTGCGATCGCGCTGAAAAACTCCTTCAAGGCAGTCACCTCCCCAACAGGCAAAAATGGGGCCGCACAGCAGCCCCATTTTCCCTCTATTCATCGTAGTCAAGCTCCTCGATCTCAAAGTCCTCATCCGCCTCGATCTCCATATCATACGCCGGCTCTACGCTGACAAACGAGTAACTCGGTGACGGCTCTGACGGAAGCTCCTCCACTGTACGGATGCTGTAATAGGCCTCGGTTTCCACCGGGTAGCGTTTCTTCTTCAGCCGCTTGTTGATGCCATCCGAAATCAGCATATAAAGCACGGCAAAGATCGGCACGCCCAGCAGCATTCCGGCGAAACCGAACACACCGCCGAAAATCAAAATCGCCACCAGCACCCAAAGATCCGAAATTCCCAGTTTTTCGCCGAGGATGCGATTTTCAATAATGTTGCCGTCGATCTGCTGCAGAATCAGGATAAAAATCACAAAATACAGCGCGTTCAGCGGATCATCGATCAAAAGCAGCAGCGCAGACGGGATCATCCCCAGCAGCGGTCCGAAAAACGGAATCACATTGGTCACGCCGACAATCGTAGCGATCAGCGGGGCATAGGGCATCCCCATGATCAGCATCCCGATATAGGTAATCACGCCGACAATGACTGCATCGATGATTTTCCCGATCAAATACCCGCCGAAAATGCGGTCTGTCCGGCGCGCCAATTCAAACAGGCGGTTGGCATGATCGGCGTTGAACACCGCCACAGTGAGTTTTTTGGATTGCGCTTTCAGCTTGTCCTTGAAAACCAGAATATATACCGCCGCAACAATGCCCAGCAGAATATTGAATACTGCCAGCACCACGTTGTAAACCGAGCTGGTCAGCCCAGATAAAATGGAGGTAAGGTCAATTTTCTTCAGTTCCTCCATCACCAACTCCAACGCGCTGCCGACATTCTGATTCAGCCAGCGTTCGAAGTCCGTATCTGCAATTAAGTTCTCCAGCCATTTGCTCGCCGTATCGTAATAGCTCTGCAGCTGCTCAGCACTCAACAACTGCCGCAGGCTCTCAATCAGGTTCGGTACGATCAGCGCGACAATCGCATACATTGCCGCCAGCAGCACCAAAACCGCCACAACAATCCCAACCGTCTTGCTTGCGCGTTTTGCCGCCCGTTCGCTGATATTCCGTTTGGACAAAAGCTTGTCCATCCAGCCCTGTACCCGCTTCATGACCGGATTCATCAAATATGCAAACAGGCAGCCATACAGCAGTGCCGAGATAATCTCCAAAAAATCGAGAATCAGCCCGTAAAAACCGCGCAGATTGGAGAAGATGATCCAGAACAGTGTGCCTGCCACGATGACGGCGAGGGCGGTCAGACCCCACTTCACATATTTTTCGTTGCGATGCAGCTTCATATTCCGCCTCCTTCTTCTGTCCCGTATAGCATACCACGAAGCTGTCCAAAGGTCAAGAAATGCAGAAAAATTTACATTTGCCGCACAGCTTCTTGCACTCTTAGGTGAAATGTGGTATTGTTTGGGCTAAGGGAGGCGATCGCATGGCGAAATCCGAAGGACAGAAGCTGAAATTGCTGTATCTGCGGGATTATCTGCGGCAAAATACGGATGAGAAACATCCGGCAAGCATGCAAATGATTCTGGATCATTTGGCGTTGAAGGGAATCCGGGCAGAGCGAAAGAGCATTTATGATGATCTGCGTCTTTTGTCGGATTACGGTATGAAGATCTGCCGGCAGCGCGGAGTGGATGGCGGGTATTATGTTGCGCAGCGGGATTTTGAACTGCCGGAAATCAAGCTGCTCATTGATGCCGTACTGTCGTCTAAGTTTCTTACTGCGCAAAAATCCCTGTCACTGGTACGGAAGCTGGCCGCCCTGTCCAGTGCGCATGAGGCGGAACTGCTGCGCCGTGAGATCGTTGTGTCCGGACGGCTGAAAAATGAAAATGAGGATATCTACGCCAATGTTGATGTCCTGCATGATGCCATCGCCGCCAATCATCAGGTTTCCTTTCGCTATTTTGACTGGGGTGCGGACCGCAAGCCCCATTACCGTCCGCAGGCATACCGCGCCAGTCCCTATGCGCTGTGCTGGGATAACGAAAACTATTACCTGATCGCCCATAGCGAAAGGCATGGCTTGACGCACTACCGTGTGGATAAGATGTCCGACATCACCCTGCTTGAAGAAAATCGGGTCATCACGGATGAGCTGCAGAATTTTGATCCCGCCGCCTATTCCAGAGAGGTATTCGGTATGTTCCGCGGCAAGCGCAGACGTGTCAAGCTGCGCTTTGAAAACAGTCTTGCGGGCGTAGTCATTGACCGCTTTGGCACAGATCTGATGCTGATTCCGGATGGGAACACGCATTTTACTTTTATCGCCGAAATATCCGTATCTCCGAATTTTCTCGGCTGGCTGGCGGGCTTCAGCGGACGCGCTACAGTCGTATTCCCGAAAAGTGTCGTCAGGGAATATCGGAACTTCTGTGAAAACGCGCTTGCCGCGCTGCCGCAGGAGGCGTGAATCCCGCATTCTCCGGGGCGGCGCGTCTGGGCGCCGCT
>CAMGMW010000081.1 GCA_946059285.1 uncultured Clostridia bacterium | reverse complement strand
TTGTGTTGAATCAGGCTGACATGACCTATCAGAGCGTAAGCAATTCGTCTCTGTCAGCAAGCCGTTAAGCGAGCAGTGCTTATGCCAATCAACGAACGATACATTTTTCTTATTTCATGATTTCGCATATGCGTAGCCACATTTTTACAGTATGAAGGTATGAAAAGCCCCGGCTGACCGGTCATCAGTCGGGGTCTTCTGCAAAAGGCAGACCTTTCAAAATCACTTCTTTGATAAATCGGAACGTCTCTTTTTCTCCCCGATCTCGAAGCATTGTCAAGATAAACGTCAATTCACGCCTCGTCTGCGGATGCATCATTGTGGATTCCCGCGCCTCCATCGCATGTTCAAAATATGCCAAGGCGTCACCGTCTTTGTAATCCTTTCCGTGGTAAACCTTACAGGCAGCGATTCTGTCCATGACCATCTCGACAAAATAAACCCGCGGCATCGGCACCGGTGCGTATCGCTTTGTTTCCAGATTTAAGTCCGTCCAGTATTCATAATGATGCCGATTCCTGCCCTTGTGATGCATCCAAGCCGTGGAATATCCGATCCGCTCCCGCTCCTCGGAATTCGGGCTTCTCGTTCCCTGATAATACTTCGCGCCGGTCCAGAATTCAGACGGGGCGTATTTGGAAAGGTCGTGCGTCAGCCCACGCCAGTACAGTCCCACCTGAAAGCAGTATTTCCGTACCAGCCATCGGTGCTTTGTGATTGTCTGAAAGTGCTTCCACGGATGCATAATTCTTGCCTCTTACTTCTCTTTTTCTAATGCTTTTTCCAGCTTTTGCAGTGCCTTTTTCTCGATCCTGCTGACATAACTGCGGCTGATGCCGCATTGCGCTGCAATCTCTCTCTGCGTCAGCGGACGGTGATTTCCAATTCCGTAACGCAAAGTGATGATTTTTCGCTCGCGTGGTGTCAGACAGGTATCAATTTTTTCATACAGGCGACTGTAAATCTCTTTATCCGACATCTGCTCAAACAGATCGTCATCAGAGCATAGCACATCCATCAGCGAAAGTGCGTTTCCGTCTTTTCCCGTCTCGATCAAATCCGAGAGAGAAACATCGGTCGCGCTCTTTTTTTGTCCCCGAAAATGCATGAGGATCTCGTTCTCCACGCAGCGGGCGGCATATGTCGCCAGTCTTGCCCCTTTTGTGGCGTCAAAGGTTGAAATGCCCTTGATCAGACCGATCGTGCCGATTGAAATCAGATCCTCCTGATCCGCCGTTTGCGTGTAATACTTTTTCATGATGTGTGCCACCAGGCGAAGGTTGCGCTCGATCAGAATATTCCTCGCGTCATTATCCCCCTGTGCCGCCAGTGCTAAGTAATGCTGTTCTTCCTTCGCACTCAAGGGCTTTGGAAAAGAACCGCTTCCATTGGACAGACGTAATGAGTACAAAATGCTGCTCAGCATCAGCCAGACTGCTGCTCCCAGCATGACACCACCCCCGAATCACTCTATTCGGAAGCGGCAAGTCCATATGTCTACGGTTTTGGTTAATGCTCTCTCACAGCCAGTTTCTCCGCAAGCGCAACTAAAAACTCAACATTTTCAAATACATCTAACGAGTCAATCGCCTTTTGTGTTTCCTCAGATACCAGCTCGCGGCAGCGTTCCACGCCGAACAGCCGGACAAAGGTATTCTTTTTGTTGTCCATACCAGTTGCTTTTCCCAGCTTTTCCGCGTCACCGACCACATCAAGAATATCATCTTCGATCTGGAACGCAAGCCCCAGCGCATCGGCATATTCCGCTGCTGCATTCTGCTGTTCATGCGTTCCTCCGGCAGCAATCACACCAAGCTGACATGCTGCGGCGATCAAAGCACCTGTCTTGCGGGACTGAATCGCATACACTTCCTCCGGCGTACACTCACGCTCCTCCGATCCCATATCCAACACCTGTCCGCCAACCATACCAAGCTCTCCGGCGCAGACAGACAGCACACGAACCGCCGCAATCCTCCGTTCTGCCGGCAACCGTGCGGAAGCAATGTAGCCAAACGCAGCGGTCAAAAGCGCATCACCTGCCAAAACAGCCGTTGCCTCACCGTAAACACGATGATTGGTCAGCCTGCCGCGGCGATAGTCGTCGTTATCCATACAGGGCAGATCATCATGAATCAGGCTATAGGTATGCACCATCTCCACCGCTGCCGCAAAAGGAAGTGCCTCCTCCGCATTCCCGCCGCAAAGCTCACAGAAAGCCTGTGTCAGGGTCGGTCGGATTCGTTTGCCTCCTGCCAAAAGGCTGTAACGCATTGCCTCAAACAGGATTGCCTGCGGTGCATCCTTATTCAGGAAGCAATTTTGCAGATAGCCCTCGATCAGGTCCGTATAATGGCGCATTTTTATTTCAAAGTTCATCTGTAAACTCCGTTTCCTGCGGCGTCCCGTCCGCACCCTTGGTCAGTCGGACGACCTTTAGCTCCGCCTCATCCAAAAGCTGATTGCATACGCCGACCAGCTTGGTGCCTTCCTCAAACAGAGAAAGCGCTTCCTCCAGCGGGACGTCGCCCTTTTCCATGTGGCGAACGATCTCATCCAATCGTGTCAATGACTGTTCAAATGTCAGCGATTCCTGTTTCATTCTATAATTTCCTCCACCTTTGTCACCGCTTTGCCATCGGCAAAGACTACTGTCAATGGCTCACCGCTTTGAAGCTGCCGAATGCTTTTGACCAGAACTTTTTCCTGATTCAACGCCATGCTGTAGCCGCGTCCCAGCACTTTGAGCGGGCTCATGGCATCCAGCTTTGCAGTCAGGCGAACAAAACGTTCCCGCTGTCTGCTTAAAAGGCTCTGGGATGCGCCTGCCAGCCTGCGCTGTGTATAATCCAGCAGCAAACGGCGGTCGTTGATATAATTGATCGGGTTTTTCAGACTTCTGGACTCAGAAAGTGTCCGTACTCGTTGCCGATCCGTTTTCAGTCGTTTGGTCAGCAGCGTCAAAAGCAACGTCTGTCGTGCTTGCAGAGTCTGCCGCAGCTCCATCTGATCCGGCACGGCTAGCTCCGCCGCATTGGAGGGCGTCGCCGCCCGCAGATCGGCCACGAAATCGGAAATTGTCACATCCGGTTCATGTCCAACGGCGGAAATCACCGGAATCTCAGAATCCGCGATTGCTCTCGCAACAATCTCTTCATTAAATGCCCATAAATCCTCAATGGATCCTCCGCCGCGCCCGGTGATGATCAGATCCGCCACATGAAACCGGTTCGCATAGCGGATCGCCGCCGCAATCTCCGCAGGAGCCTCCGCTCCCTGTACCCGCACCGCTAAAAGTTTTACCTCTGTCAACGGATAGCGTTTTCGTAAGATGCGAAGCATATCTCGCAGCGCTGCACCGGCGGAAGAAGTAATAATGGCGATCCGGTGCGGAAAGCGCGGAATCGGCTGCTTTCGCTCCGGGGCGAACAGTCCCTGCGCGTGTAGCTTTTGCTTCAACTGTTCAAATGCGACATGCAAATCTCCCACACCGTCTGGTGTCAGGTCAGTGCAATAAAGCTGATAGGCGCCGTCGCGAGGAAAAACCGTGATTTTTCCTCCCGCAATCACCTTCATCCCGTTTTCGGGACGAAAACGGAGACGGAAAGCGTTTCCGCGAAACATCACACAGCGCAATGCTCCCTGCGCATCCTTTAAAGTGAAATAGTGATGCCCGGAGGGATACAACTTATAGTTACTGATTTCCCCCCGAATCAGGAGTTCGTTTAAAAACGGATCGTCGTCAAAACGGCACTTCAGATATTCGTTGATTTGCGAAACCTCATAAATCTGCTGCATGATGCGTCCTCCAAGCCAGTACTGCGGTTCCCAGCGCATTATCCGTTGAAAACTGAGGATCACAAAAAATTGCGGGCAATGCGCTTGCTTTTTCGCGGAGCATTTGGTTGGAAGCAACCCCTCCCGCAAAAACCACCTGACAGTCAGAGTACGTCTGCAGGGCGTTTTCCGTTGCCGTCAGAATCGCGCCAATCAGACACCTCAGTGCAAAAGCAGCCGTCTCCTCCGGTAGCGCATATTTTGTGTGATATTCCTGTACCTTGTTCTGCACACCGGATAGAGAAAACTCTGATCCGTTCACCTTCACGCGGAAGGTGTCATCCCGTAGCGCATCGCGGCTCATCGCGTCAATCTGCTTTCCTGCGGGGAATGGCAGGGACAGCAGCTTGCCTGTGCGGTCAATCAACTGACCGGCGGAAATATCCGTCGTGCCGCCGATCCTTTCAGCATGCACACTGACGCCTTCCGGTGAGACATACAATAACTCTGTCGTACCACCGGACAGGTGCCACGCCAAATGCGGCTTGTCCATCAGCTCCATATGCCCCGATGACCAGAGCGACGCGGCGATATGCCCCTGCTGATGAGAGAAGGAATAGACCGGAATTTGCAATGCCGCTGCGAGCACACGGGCCTGAGACGTACCCGCTAAAAAGCAAGGCATATAGGACCCCTCCACGGCACGCGGTCGTGTGCTGACACCGATTGCTTCAAGCGGAACCTTGCCAATATCCGAAAACAGCCTGTCGGTCAATTCCGGCAGGCGTTTTACATGCGCGAACAAAGCTTCACTTTGGCGGAGACCGAGGCTCCCCTGCTCCACATCCAGCAGTTTTGAGACATTCCTTGCAATCGTGCCGTCAAAAGCAGCGACAGAGGTTGTGTAATTACTGGTATCAAAGCTAAGAACCATTATGCTTCCTCCGTCGGCTGTTTCCGCATTCCACGAGCGACTGCGCCCAAAATCCCATTGACAAAGGAGACAACTTCCTCCTCTTCATATTTCCGCGTCAGCTCCACACATTCGTTGATAGCGACGCCTACAGGTACGTCCTCTACATAGTACATCTCAAAAATCGCAAGGCGCATGGCAGACTTGGTCAGGCGGGAGATACGGTGCAAATTCCAGCCGATCGAGTATTTTGCAATCAGTGCATCCAGTTCCTCGCTGTGCGCTGACACACCCTCAACACAGGAACGGATGTACCCAAGCTGTTTTTTGCTCGGATGCTCGGCATAGATATCATTTTCAGAGGCAAGCCCGTCATAATATTCCTGATTCAGACGAAGCTGAAGCGTCTGCTCCGGACTTTCTCCCGTATAATCCATCTGATAAATCAGGTGCGCGGCAAGTTCTCTGGCATTTGAGCGTGTCATACTGTTCTCCTCGGTATGTAATACTATTTTCTGATAAAAATCTTTCATTTTTATCAGAAAGGCGCCGCAGTTTGCGTCGCCCTTTTGCGGCAGACCGCCGCAAAAGCTGTCTTATAAGTTCTTGACGCGCCTGCGGCGCTATATAAATCTTCTTTTTATCAAGAACCAGTATAAAATGGGGGTGCTTTGCAGCACCCCGTAAAATTATTTCTGTGTCGTTTTCGGGACTGCAATACCGCAGACGTTGATATTCACCTTCGTCGGACGCACGCCTGTAATGGAGGTGACTTCCTCTATGATCCCGTCCTGCACCGCCTTGGCAACGCTCATGACCGCTACGCCCATCTTCACAACCAGATTGCAGGAGATTTCCATTTCATCCCCGTTCAGCTTGACGCGGATGCCATTTTTCAAGTTCTTTTTCCCAAGCAGACTGGAGATGTCAAGAATCGGTGTTGCGCTCAGTCCGTAGACACCGTCCACGTCACGAACGGCGAGCGCCGCAATGGTTGCCACCACATCCTCGGCAATCATAATATTTCCGCCTTCCAACGGCTGAACAATGTAGTCTTTCGTTTCTGCCATAGGTAGATCATCCTTTCTGTCGTGCAAGAGCTTCATACTTAATTTCTATTCTATCACATTTCCATAAACAAACCATATGAATCTCCAACACAG
>CAMGMW010000080.1 GCA_946059285.1 uncultured Clostridia bacterium | reverse complement strand
GTTTCTTCTATTATACCAGAAACGGGGGCTTCTTGGAAGTTTTTTGACAGACTGAAACGGGCGCGTTGAAAAACGCGCCCGTTTTGTTTCTATGCAGTGATTATTTCACAGGTTCCTTAACCTTTTCCTCCCCAGGGAGAACCTTGTTCAGAATCACACCCAAAGCGGCGGCAATGGCGGTGGCGGAGACCGTGACACTGCCGATTGAGATACCGTCGGACAGACCGAGACCGATGACCATCATCACAGCGGCGATGATTAAATTGCGGCTCTTTGTAAAATCGACCTTGTTTTCCACAAGCATGCGCAGACCGACCGAAGCAATCATGCCGAACAGGACGATGGATACGCCGCCCATGACGGCAGTGGGAATGGTGTTCAAAATGCCGGAGACCGGCGCAAGGAAAGCAAGCGCGATGGCGAAGACCGCGGCAATGCGGAGCGTTGCCGGGTTGTAGTTGCGGGTTGCGGCAAGCACGCCGGTGTTTTCGGAGTAGGTTGTAGCAGCGGGACCGCCCATGCCGCCGGAGAAGATGGAGGCGAGACCGCAGCCGAGCAGCGTACGGTGCAGACCGGGATTTTCAATGTAATCTTGACCGGTGACGGCGCCATTGGCAGTGATGTCGCCAACGTGCTCAACGAAGGTGACGATGGAAATTGGGGCGATCATAGTAATGGAATAGATAATCGCGTCCCAGTTTTCAAAGGCAGGAAGCTGAATGTGTGGGTAGTTGATCACACCGTTGGCCAGGACGTTCGAGGTATCTACCATACCGAGTGCCATGGAAAGCAGGTAACCGGCGACAATGCCGATCAGGATGGGAATGAGCTTGAGGAAGCCCTTTGCGGCGAACATGACCAGAACGATCACAATGACGGTAAAGACGGCGACAACCGCGTTTTTCCATTGTTGCGTGCCGGCAACGGTGGCAGAATCAGCTTCCGCTTGATTTTTCATAGAGACGCCGCTGATGTTTTCGACCACATACTGATTGCCGGGATTCACATACTCCGGGTCATTGCGGTCGGTTTCCTTCAATACGAGGTCCTGCTCAAGCACCCAGCCGGAAACAACGGTATTTCCGCTGGCGTCAAGCTGCATCATATAGCGGTAGCCGTTCTCCGGGGCCTTGTTCAGGTCGGCAATCAGTACGGTGTCCTGGGCAAAGTCGCCGTGTACGGTGGTGATGTTGCTCATAGCGGTCGGCGCAAGCATCATACCGATGATAATGATCATGCACCCGGTCACGACGGGAGGGAAGAAGCTGGTGATCCGTTTTGCGCCGAAGAGCTTGACAACAAAGGACAAAATAACGTACAGAACGCCGGATGCCATGATGCCCCAGCCGACATAGGAGGGGAAATTAGCGATATTATGGTCCGAGCAGTATTTGGTGACCATGCCAATGGCTTCGATAAAGGCAAAACTGGAGCCCATGAACGCGGGGACGATGCCCTTGGTAATGAGATGGAAAATCAGCGTGCCGATGCCCATACAGAAGAGGGTAACGGCCGGATCCAGTCCAGTCAGTGCCGGAACGAGGACGGTGGAACCGAACATGGCAAAAACGTGCTGGATGCCGAGGGTGACAGCTTTCCCTGGTCGGTCACCGCCGGTGAGGACTGCTTTCAGCTTCATAGATAGCCTCCTTGAATTTGATATCCCTATTCTAGCATATTTTGTGGATATGTGCAATCTGCCGCATGAAAATAACAAAAATCGAGCGTGCTGCAAAACTCCGATTGCCCATCGTGAAAAGACGCATTGCGCTTCACAATGATATGGACGGGCAGATTTTGCAGCACGCTCCGAAAACACGGCAAAGCGTGGCGGTTTATACTAGAATCTGATAAGAAGCTTTAAAATTTTTATAGCGCCGAAGGCGCGTCAGATTCTACGCAAGACGGCACAGCGTGCGTCAGCACGATGTGAGTGTGCGCAGCACACGGGATACCTGCTTCAATCTTTCAATCAGGAATCGGTATTAACCCCACATTGCCGAGAGCGTGGGTATGACCTGTTTTTTTCTGGACATGACGTGGGGAAGGAAGACCACGTTATGCTTTGCGTCGGAAGAAAACGCCTGCCGAATGGTATCTTCATCACCCAGATAAATGAGCTGTGTGCCCTCGCGCAGAACGTCGGTGAGCATGAGAAGCATCAGGCTGTAATGCTTTTCCTCCATTGTTTTGCGCATGACGTCAAGGAACTCTTCCTTCCGCTTGAGAATGTGCTCGGAATTGACGCAGGTGATCTGCCCGACCCCGAGGTCATGCCCCGCGATGTGGAAATCCTTGAAGTCGGTAAACATCAATTCCTCTGCTGTCTTATCGTCCGACCAGGAGGCGGAGAAAATCTGCTGTCCAAGCTCTTCCAAAGAGACATTGGCGATTCTGGCCATACGTTCAGCCATATTCCGGTCTCGCTGTGTGCAGGTGGGGGATTTAAACATGACTGTGTCCGAGACGATCGCCGCGGCCATGATGCCTGCCAGCTTTTCCGACGGCATCAGACCCTTTTCCTGATACATTCCGGCGATAATGGTTGTCGTACTGCCCACCGGCTCGTTGCGGAAATAGATAGGATTGCCGGTCTGAATGTCAGCAAGTCTGTGATGGTCGATGATTTCCAGAATCTCCGCCTGCTCCAGACCCGGCACGGACTGCGCCGCCTCATTGTGGTCCACCAGAACGACCCGCTTCCGGCGGGGACGGATCAAATGGTATCGCGACAGCGTGCCGACGACTCGCTCGTTTTCGTCCAAAATGGGGTAGCAGCGGTAGCGGCTTTTCAGCATGCCCTCCCGCACATCGTCCACAAAGTCATCCAGATGGAAACACTCCAGATTGGTGGTACGGCAGATGCGGCGAATGGGTAAGGACTGATAGATCAGCCGCACAGCCCGGTATGCGTCAAAGGGCGTGGAAATGATGCAGGTATCCGTTGGCATGGAGCGCAGCTCATCGTCCAGCTCCGCCTGACATAGGATCACGCAACGCACGCCGATTTCCAGTGCACGCCGCACCATGTCCGGCTGGTGCCCGCAGACAACGATGCTGTCCCTGCCGGAAAAAAGCAGGTTTTCACAGCTTTGCGGCAAAGCGATGGACACATCTCCCGTAATGGTGTCCACGAAGTTACCAGCCTCGTTGAGCATTCTGCCCTCCAGCACGCTCAACAGATTAAAAACAGGAATCTCCTCAATGTGGGGACGCTCAATGGAGCGCATGTCACAGGCGGCGATATCACCGGAGGAGAGCATTCCGAACAGGGTGCCATCTTCGTTTGTCACGGGGATGGCGGCAATGGAGGGATCGGCGGAAAGCGTCGCCCATGCGCGGCTGACCGTAACGGCAGAGGAAAGCGCGGGGGGCGTGTCGTAGTCCAGGTCCCGCACCTGCGTCCGCATGGTTTTGATCCATGTCGGTGGGGTGAAACCGAAGCGGTCGAGTACCAGGGGTGATTCGTCACTGACGTGGCCAAGTCGGGCCGCCCGATACTCGCGGTCCCCCAACGCGTTGCGCAAAGCGGCGTATGCCATGGCGGAAACAATGGAGTCCGTGTCGGGATTACGATGACCGGTTACAAAAATCGTATCCATGAAAAGCCTCCTTTTTGAAGCAGATCCTATGTCTTTATCCTACCCAATTTCCGCACAGGTGTCAACGTTGGATTTCTGTTTTGGGAGAAGATTTTTCAAAATCACAAAAAAGCATTGAGGTTTTCTTCTCCTTTTGATATAATGACAGAACAAAAAGCAAAGGAAGTATAGGAATGAAAAAACCGACATTGGTGGTTATGGCGGCAGGTATGGGCAGTAGATTCGGCGGTTTAAAGCAGATGACGCCGGTGGATGCAAAGGGAAACAGCATTATTCACTATTCTCTCTATGATGCCTGCCGTGCCGGCTTCGGCAAGGTGGTTTTCATCATTAAGCACGCCATAGCGGAGGACTTTAAGAAGACAGTCGCTTGCGTGGAACGGCACATGGAAGTTGCCTATGCCTATCAGGAGACGGACTGTCTGCCCGCCGGATACGCAGTGCCGGAGGGACGGGTGAAGCCGTGGGGAACCGGACACGCGGTGCTGTGTGCAAAGGACGAGATCGACGGACCCTTTGCGGTGATCAACGCAGACGATTTTTACGGACGGGGTGCATATGAAGCGATCGCGGACTTTCTGCGGCAGGAGCAGCCGGACAATGCGTATGCCATGGTAGGCTACCGCCTGCGTAATGCCATGACAGAAAACGGAAGTGTGGCACGGGGTGTGTGCAAGCTGGAAAACGGCTATTTGACCGATGTAACAGAACGGACGCACATTGAAAAACGCGGAAACGACGCGGCATACACACTGGATGGCAAGGAATACCATGCGCTTTCAGGGGAGACGGTGGTATCAATGAATTTCTGGGGCTTCCGTCCAAGGATTCTGCGGGAGCTGGAAGAACGCTTTCCCCGATTTTTAGATGAAAATTTGCCATGCAATCCCACCAAATGCGAGTTCTATTTGCCCGAAGTGGCAAACGCGCAGATTAAGGAGGGTCTGGGCAGTGTTCGGGTGCTGACCACTGACGAAGCATGGTACGGTGTAACCTATCATGAGGATCTTGCGGCGGTGCAGGCGGCACTGGCGTCACTGCGCGCAGAAGGAAAATACCCGGAGATTCTGTTTGCATAAGCCCACGGAGCACAGGGGGGAGCACAATGGTCGAAAACTTGAATAGGCTGAGCTTTGCGCCGTTCGGAAAGGTTCTTCGGGACAGCCTGCCCAACCGCGGCTTCCCGAAGGGGGATGCTTGGACGGAGACGGTGCAGTATTATTCCGCGGGGATACTCCATTATTACCGGCTTACGGCAGGCGAGATATATCTTGACTTCGAAATGGGCATGACGGTGCTTGTTGTGCGGAACACGGAGCGTGCATCGTGCTTCTATCTGGACAAGCCCGTACGGCTGCCTGCCGGGATGGAATTTGCCATCGTGCCGTATCAGGAAGAATGCTCCGTTCGGATGGCTTTCCCGTCAGATGCGTCGTTGGAGGAATGCGGTGCGGTTGGCGCGCTGGACAATCTGAAAATCGGGGACTGCCTGCGGCTGGGAGAGATCTACACGTTGTTTTACCATGAGGAGGAAAGCGGATTTCTGTTCAAGGGCGAAAAGCATTCCATGTATGAACTGACCTATGTGGATCGGGGAGTGCTGAACTGCGTTGTGGACGGCAACGGCTTTACGCTTCGGCAGGGACAGCTTATGGTATTTGGTCCAGATCAGTGGCATATGCAGTACACCGAGCTGGATGCTACGGCACGTTTTTTGACGATTGCGTTCGACTTGGAGAGCGAATATGCAAAGCATCTGCCCAATCAGGTTTTTGCGCTTTCCTCGGCGGAGGCGGGCTTCTTGAAGCAGATCCTGCATGAATGCGAGCTGACGGATTCCTACAGCGGCGATTTTATCCGCAGCTATCTGAAGCTGGTGCTGCTGTCGATCCTGCGGGACAGCGGCGGCGCTAAAAAGCGACTGAAAACGCCTGTCGCGGTGAATAACGAGAATCTGATTGTCAGCCGTGCGCTGCAGTACATTGCGGACCATGTCTACGATAAGCTTTCGGTGGAGACGGTGGCGAAGGCGATCGGCGTCAGCGCGTCCCATTTGACGGCGCTGTTCCACCGACAGATGCGGATCTCACCGGGTGAATATATCCGGCGTGTCAAACTGGAGGAAAGTAAGAGCCTGATCCGTGCCGGGCAGATGAATTTCTCGCAGATCGCGGCACTTCTGAAGTATTCCAAGCTCCACCATCTTCCCCGTCCGTTTAAAGATAAATTCGGCCCCTCCCCATCGGAGTACGCAAAGTCGATACA
>CAMGMW010000079.1 GCA_946059285.1 uncultured Clostridia bacterium | reverse complement strand
AAAATTGCAGGAGGTGATTCCAGATGACCGAGATCGTGTGTTGGTGCGACCGCTGCGGCACGGAGCTGTATGCCGGTACGCTGTGCTATCGGTTCGGCAGCCGCCGCGTCTGCGAGGACTGCCTGACCGGGTTTGCGCAGGAATACTTCCGGTTTGCGCTGGAGGTAGTCATATGAAGCTGGCGGAGTTGTCGGAGGGGTATCTGCATGCCGCACGGCTCCTTCGGGGGCGAATGAGTCAGCTTCGCCGGGGAATTCGCAGCGCGGAGACGCCGCAGGAGCGCGCCGCACTGCGCCACCGGCTGGCGGTTCTGGCGCAAATGCAGTCGCAGTGCTATGAACTAGCCGAGCTGACCGCACATTACTACGAAAGGGGTTTTTACCGGAATGAAAAATATACTCTGTGAATATGCCGATATCCGTCTGCCGCGGCAAGTACAGGTGCAGCGGCTGCAGCGCGTGATCGAACTGGAGCTGACACCGCTGCAGCGGGAGATCCTGCTTGCTGTATATTATGGCGGAAAAACACAGAAACAAATTGCGCTGGAACGTGGCGTCAACCGTTCCACCGTCTGCCGTACGCTGCACCGTGCAGAAGCACGTCTGCGCCGCTTTTTACGGTATTGATTCCGCTCCCGTTAATCGCGTTTGACGCTTCCGCGTGGGCGCGGTCCGGTGATGCCAAAGCGTTCCCGCACTGCCATCAGCTCATCGATCTGCTGCTCAGAAAGTAGCCGCACCTCGCCCAGCGCGAGCATATGACTGTACATAATAATGGTATGCTCCATGCACTCGGTGCGGAAGAGCGCCTGCATTACATCGCCGCCCCAGGTCACGGCGCCGTGATGCTCCAAAAACGCACCGTTGTATTCCCGGCAGAATTTTGCCGTGTTTTCCGCCAACGCGGGAGAACCGGTCACGGCATAGGGCACGCAGGGGATGACGCCAAACTGCACCACGGTTTCCAGCGAAATCGCCAGATCAAAGGGCTTCCCCAACGTGGCATACGCCGTGGATGCAGGCGCGTGGGTGTGGACGATTCCGGCGACAGCAGGGTTTTCCCGATAGATCGCCAAATGCATCGCCGCCTCCGAGGAGGCGATGCATTTGCCTTCGATCACCTGCCCCTCCGGGGAGAGACGGACAAGCTGGTGCTCCGCAAGGAAGCCTTTGGATACACCGGTTGGCGTCGTCCAGACCGTGCCATCGGACATGCGTGCAGAGATGTTTCCGTCGTTTGCCGCCACATATGCCCGCTGATACAGCCGCTGTCCCGCCTCAATAATTGCCTCTTTGGCTTCAGCATGGGAACTATACATCATGCCATCTCCTCCGGGAACAGTCTGCGGAAACTCTCGTCAAAGGGCGGTCGCGCAATCCCCCGTTCCGTGATAATGCCCGCCAGAAGCCGGTGATCGGTCACATCAAAGGCGGGGTTGTAGCACTGCACCTCCGGCAGCGCCATCGGCTGCGCGTAAAACAGCTCTTTAATCTCCTCCGGGCGGCGCTCCTCGATGGGAATGTCGTCTCCGGTGGGACAGTGAAAATCGATTGTGGTGGACGGTCCGAGTGTATAGACCGGGATGCCGTAATAATTTGCCAAAATTGCCACACCGGAGGTTCCAATCTTATTGGCAAAGTCTCCGTTGCGAGCAATGCGGTCGCAGCCGACAAACACCGCCTGCACCTTTCCTTGCTTCATGACAAGGGACGCCATATTATCACAGATCAAAGTGCATTCCACACCTGCCCGCTGCAACTCATAGGAGGTCAGACGTGCGCCCTGCAGCAAAGGGCGTGTTTCGTCGCAGTAGACGTGGATGTGAACGCCACGCTCTCTGGCAAGGTAGAACGGTCCCTGTGCCGTACCGTAGCGGGAGGTAGCAAGCGGACCCGCATTGCAGTGAGTCAAAACGCCGTCGCCGTCCTTCAGCACGGACAACCCGTACTCCGAAATGGCGAGGCACATATCCATATCCTCCTGATGGATGCGTTTCGCCTCCGCTTCCAGTGCGGCAAGCAGCTCTTCTCTGCGATCGGCTGCATGGGCGCGGACCACACCGTCCATGCGGTGCAGCATCCCGGAAAGGTTGACCGCTGTTGGGCGGGAACTATTCAGATAGGCGGAAAGGCGGGCATATTCGGCATAGAATCCCGCGAAGTCTGAAGCTTGAATACCCTTTGCCAGCACCGCCATTGCATAGGCGGCAAAGATGCCGATGGCAGGCGCGCCGCGTACCCGCAGGCGGTAGATCGCCTCCCACATTTGCTCCGCTGTGGTCAGAACCAGATATTCGGTGCGGTTCGGCAGCAGTGTCTGATCCAGAATCACGATGCTTCGCCCGTCGTCTTCGAGACGGACATTCACACTGTGGGTCACCTCACGCAGGCTCATAAGCAGTCCTCCCCGATGGCAAGGATGCTCTCCCGCACCAGCCGGCGGAACAGGGGCGCGACGCGGTTTGCGACGTCAAACACCTCCTGATGACTCAAAGGCGTCTCAGAGATGCCCGCCGCCTGATTGGTGATGCACGATATGCCGCAGACCCGGACACCCGCGTGCCTCGCGGCAGCCGCTTCGCAGGCGGTGGACATGCCAACCGCGTCCGCACCGAGGATGCCCAGCATCCGCACCTCCGCCGGGGACTCAAAAGTCGGTCCTGTAAGCTGGCAGTAGACGCCCTGTTTCAGCTCGATGTCCAGCTTCCGCGCCGTTGCAAGGATCGTCTCACACAGTTTCTTGTCGTAGACCTCGGACATATCCGGGAAGCGCGTTCCCAGCTCGTCCACATTTGCACCGACCAGCGGATTGGGGAAGAAGGTCATGATCTGGTCACGAATCAGCATGAAATCTCCGGCGCGGAAGTCCTGACGGATGCCGCCGGCGGCGTTTGTAAGGAACAGCACCTTCGCCCCCAGCATTGACATCAGACGGGTGGGCAGGATCACATCGCTGATGCTGTAGCCCTCATAGTAGTGGACGCGTCCCTGCATAATGACGACGGGAACCTTGCCGAAATAGCCAAACACAAAGCGTCCCCGGTGCCCCGGTACGGTGGAGACCGGAAAGCCCTCGATATCGGCATAGTCCACAGTGGCAACGGCATCCAGCTCGTCGGCAAGCGCACCCAGTCCCGATCCAAGGATCAGAGCCACCTTTGGCACAAAATCGGTTTTTTCGCGCACGCACTGTACGCAGCGAAGCAGTTTTTCATATGCTGACTGCATGATTGTTTCCTCCCAGTGTTTATTTTTTCTATTGTATCACATCTTCTTCCGCTTGTCCAATTTCCGTTTTGACATCCTTTGCAGCATATGCTAGAATATTGCCAAAATGACACGGAGGGATTGTATGGGAAAGTTTTCAGGGATTCTGCTCGCCAGCGATTTTGACCACACCATGACGGATTTTTGCGATCGCCTGCCGGAGCGGAATCTGGGTGCGATCCGGTATTTCATCCGGGAAGGCGGTCGCTTCTGTATTGCCAGCGGACGCAGTATCCCGATGCTGCGTGGTCAGATCGGTACCGTACCGGTGAACGCGCCCTGCATCACCTATAACGGCGCGGTGTGCTATGATTACGATAGGGATACGATGTTTTTCTGCCGTCCGCTGCCGGAGCAGGCGGAGTCCCTTCGCAGCGCGCTGCTGGAGCGGTTTGACGGTCTGCATCTGGAAGTGCAGACGCAGAGCACCCATTATTGCTACGGTCCGGATGAAGACCGGGACGAGTATTTGCAAAAAAGCGGCGTGCCGTTTGTCTATGACGTGCCCGTGCCGCCGGGCCCGTGGCTGAAAATGGCGATCTACGGAAAGCGCCGCGGCGATCATTATGATCCACCCGGCAGCGTCCCATCGGAAGAGCTGGCGATATTTGATGAAATTGAGCGGTTTGCCAAGGAATTCAGCGCAGGCTGGTGCTCCGTGACGCGTTCGATGCAGCGCGTGGTGGAAATCTGGGCGGCGGGCTGCAACAAGGGCAGCACCGCACGGGAGCTGGCAGTACGATTGGGCTGTCCGGTCCTCGCCTGTATCGGCGACGCCCCCAATGACCTGGGGCTGCTGCGGGCAGCGGATTTTGCCTTTTGCCCGTCCGACTGCGATCCGCGCATTGCGGCAGAAGGCTTTCGCAAGACGGTCCCCTGTGCGCAGGGCGCCGTTGCCGCCGCCATTGGGCAGTTGGAGCATCTGTTGTAGCCCTGAACTCCGCTGCACGCCGATTTATATACAAAGGAAAAACACGTTGCAAAACACGCTGAATACTGTTAGCCACCGGCAAAAAGTGCACTTGACGCTTTTTACCGGTGGCTGGTTCGCTTTTTCAATAAAACATGAAAGACTCCCCTGACGGTTTTGAAATGCACCCCATTTGTTAGACAGTATGATATACTATCTAACGAATGGAGCGCATTTCACTCTTTGGATGATGTATTTATTCTTCGTTATCTTTTAAACCTTCTTTGATTCCTTTTGTTATTGCCGTTGCAACTTTTCCGGCTGTTGGCGCCACTTTCTCAGCTCCCTCTTGAACAACAGGCATTTGTTGTTGAGCCATATAAGCATTTATTTGCCTCATATTTCCGTACAGAAATCTGATCATGCACCCCCAAATGGTGACACCAATACCCAAAACCAGCGGAATACCTCCAAGCCCACGAATCTCGTCTGAACCGACGATCAACATCACAATACCGCTTAAAATTGCGGCAATTCCAAGGATCATCATGATGGATCCGGCAGTTTTTACTTTCTTATTTGCCTTAAGATATTGTTCCTCATTGAGATATTCTTTTTGATTTTCCATGATTTACAGCTCCTCACAAAAGGCATTATAAATTACAAGCACGGAAATTACAAGCTGTTTCTTCGGAAAACGTGGGTCCCTTGGTTGATATGTGATTATTCGAAAATGGATGCGCTGTAAAAAAAGCTTTTCGGGGACTGGGGGATATGATAAAATGGGAACAGAACGGAGGGAGAAACAGATGGCAGTTTGGAATCCGTGGCGGGGATGTCACCGTTACAGCGAGGGCTGTAAGTTTTGCTATATCCACAAGGGCGATGCCAAGCGCGGCGTAGATACAAACCGGATTGTCAAGACCGATGCTTTCTATGCACCCATTGTGAGGAAGAAGAACGGCGAATACAGAATGAAGCCCGGCAGTCTGGTCTATCTCTGCTTCTCAACAGACTTTCTTCTACCGGACGCCGATGACTGGCGCGGCGAGTGTTGGGATATGATCCGGGAGCGGTCTGATTGTCGGTTTCTGTTCCTGACCAAGCGGATCGAGCGGTTTATGGATTGTGTCCCTTCCGACTGGGAGGAGGGCTGGGAGCATGTGACCGTGGGCTGCACGGTGGAGAACCAGCGCCGTGCGGATGAGCGGTTGGCAATCTTCTCGCAGCTTCCCATCAAACACAAGAACATCATTTGCCAGCCCATGATCTCTCCCATCGATTTGGAGAACTATCTTGACGGAGTGGAGCTGGTGGTCCTGGGCGGTGAGTCCGACCGTTATGCCAGACCAATGTGCTATGACTGGGTGCTGTCTGTTCGTGAGCAGTGCATCCGGCAGAATGTGTCTTTTGAGTTCCGCCAATGCGGCACTCACTTTATAAAGGACGGCAGGGAGTACACCTTGCAGAAGAAAGACCTATGCGCGCAGGCACGGAAGGCAAATATCAACAGCGTGCGAAGCCGAATGTACTGAGCAGAATCGTCAACCGGCAGATCGATAAAACCATCAAATAAATAAACAAACAGGGCTTCGGCGCTGCAATGCCGAAGCCCTGTGTTTTATAGCTTTTTCGTAAAGCAAATGATACGATTGGCTTCCCGGAAGCCCACATTCAGGTGGAATTGCAGGCTTTGGAGATTGTCTGAC
>CAMGMW010000078.1 GCA_946059285.1 uncultured Clostridia bacterium | reverse complement strand
TCAAAGGTATCTTTGTTGGTCAACACTTGTTTTGATTTTTTTTAAACTTTTTTTCGCCTTACTAGGAATAGTGCCGAAATCGGCACAACCCCCCAAAATATAGCGGTTCCGACGGCAAAAACCGTCTCAGGAATCCATGCCGAAACCCAAATCGCGGCACCGCCAACAAAAAAATTTACGGGAGCAGCCACCACTCGCAGCTTTGAATGCACCGCGCCCATGATTCGCGTGCTTGCCATGCAAAGCAGACCCAGCAAACAAAAGCCTCCGGCGGTCATGGCGGCTGAGATCAGCGCCTCAAAGCGTTCCATCGTCCCAAACACGGAAATCCCCTTGGTCATGGTATAAAAGGGGAACGGCTCCGCGGCAGCAATCGCGGGGGAAAGTCGGCCCGCAGTCACGGCGGCGGCAGCGGCGGCAAGGACGATCCCTCCCAGCAGCCAACGCAGCAGCTTTCCGCCGTCCGTGCACCGATCCGCCGCATAGAACGCGCAAACCGGCGCCAAGCTCAGCGGCAGCAGAGTCCACTGCGGCTGTGTGACCGGCGCAAGCCATTGCACCCGCACCTGCGGCACGCCGAACGCCAGAACGATACCATATATAATAATAAGGAAAAAGAAGCTGATCGCGCCAACCCGTGCCGGGACCGCCGTTCCCTTTGCAGCCGCGAAGGAGGCCAGCAGCAACAGCAGCAGACCGACCAGGGGGAAGGTGTCGCCTTCGGGATAGCTGCCGCACAGCAGGCGTCCGAAATATCCCAGCGCCAGCAGTTGCCACGCCAGCGTCAGGATCAACAGCCCCTTGCCCAGCGGACGCTTCACGAACGCCTCGGAAAGTCCTTGACCGCATCGCCGCCGCAGCAGCGCGACCGCCGCAATCACAAGCGCGGTCACAGCGGCAGTAAGCAGTGCCCAAAACCACCCCACCCGGGGAAGGAGAAAAATCGCCGGGACGGTGAACGCGCAAAAGCCCAACGCGCAAAGCTGCCTTGGATGAATGGTCTCGTTCAAGAAAACGCCTCCTTGTCACGTCGGCTCCAGTCGCTGTTCGCCGGCAGTGAACCGCCGGCATACTCCGCTTTCAAGTCGCCGACGGTCACGCCGCTTTCATGCGCGCTCAGATACTCATTCAATCCCTCCGGATCCCGCAGCGCGTCAGCCCGATAAACCTGCGCCGCCGGACGCAGCGTTTCGCTCTCCAAAATCTCCGGCAGGATGGTCAGGGCGCGGTCACAGAGGACCAGTTGCTCCGCCGTGTCGAAAAATACCGCGCCGGAGGCGTCGTCCCGCAGGGACCGCACCGCTTCGTCCCACGTCGCGCCCGTTCCCTCGCCGACCTCCGTGACCAGATGCACCTGTCCGTTTTCCAGCGCAGCCTGCACCGTTTTGACCGGCAGCAGCATCTCCGTTTTATGCGCAGGAAACGGCAGCCCGCACCAAAGGCACAGTATAACCGCCGCCAAAAGCGAGAAAATCCAGCTCTTCATCCCATTTCACCTCTGATTGCGGAGATCCTGTGGGCGCAGGCTTTCCTCCCGGAATTTCTGGTTGACCAGCCGGCGGCGCAAAAGACTTCTCAGCCCCGATACACTGGAAAAGGGTGCAAGATACGGCTGTCCAAGCGAGTTCAATCCCGCCAGATGCACCAGCAGGCACAGTGCACCCATCGTCAGCCCGAACAGCCCGCCGAGACTTGCCAGCACCGCCAGTAAAAACCGCCACAGCCGCAGCGCGTCGGCAAAGCTCCTGCCCGGCATGGCAAAGCCGCAGATGCCCGCTGCCGCGACCACAATCAGTGCCGCCGGAGAGATGATTTTCGCGTCGACCGCCGCAGTACCCACCACCAGCCCGCCGATGATAGACAGACTTTGCCCGATGGACTGTGGCAGGGAAATGCCTGCCTCATGCAGCAGTTCAAAGGCGACCAGCAGCCCTAAAACTTCAAAAACCGTGGGGAACGGCACGGACTGCTTGCTTTCAATGATCGATTCCAATAACGGTGTCGGCAGCATTTCCGGGTGGAACGTCGCCATTGCCACATACAACGCGGGCAAAAACAGTCCCACCAACAGCGCCAGATAGCGCAAAACGCGGATGCAGGACGCGGAAAGATAATCCGTCCCGCGATCCTCCGCAGACGACATCAGATAGCCCAAGTCAACCGGCGCAAGATAGCCCTGCGGCAGTCCGTCGATCAGCAGCCCGACCCGTCCCTCCAGCAGGGACTGCGCAAAGCGGTCCGTACGCTCCGTATACTGCAGCAGCGGAAACGCCGTGGCGCGGGAGCCGGTCACATACTCCTCTACCGACGCCGGTGTGATCATGCCGTCGATATCTATCTGCTTCAGGCGGTTTTTCATCTGTTCCACCAGCGCCGGATCGGTCAGCCCGTCAATATACGCCACGGTGACATTGGTCAGGCTGCGCCGACCGACCTTCGTCTCATACAGCCGCAGCGCGGGCGAGCGCAGATGCCGCCGCAAAAGACTCGTATTCGTCCGCACTGTCTCGGTAAAGGCATCCTTCGGACCCTTGACGGTATTTTCCACCTCCGGCGCGGAAGGGGACCGCTTTTCGCCCGTTTTGTCTTCAAACGCAATCGCGCCCGCTTCACCGAACAGCACCACAGAAAAGCCGTTGACCAGCTTTTCGGCGACGGTGTTGAGGTCGGGACAGGACTCCGCGACAGAGTTGTAGACCGTGCTGTGCAGGGCGCGGTCATGCAGCTCCCGCATCGTTCCGTCTGCCGTATCCTGCATCAGCGGTTTGACCACATATTCCGAAATATCGCCGCCGGAGGTCAAGCCGTCAATGGCATACAGATGCAGCGTATGTCCTCCAACATGCAGCTCACGGTAGTTGAAGTCACCCGCACCATCGAAAATTTTACGGATATTTTCGTCGGTGACCGCACCGGTATAAACGCCGTCCTCCCGGCGGAAAAGCTCTTCCCGCATAAAAACACCTCCCGGCTAGTATGCCGCAGAGGTTGGAAAAGTATGCAATCGGCAGCCGCACGGAGCGGTATGCGAACGGTTCCGGAAAAGCCGTCTGCGCCAGCACGCCGGGTCTTCGTACCCCACGGCTGTGTCCGTAGGGCACACGCATCGCGCACACGCCGGTTCAGATCTCCTCTGCCTCGTCGTGGAGGTCTTGCAGACAGGCCGCACAGAGCCGTTTGCCCCGGTATTCCAGAACAGGCTGTTCCCTGCCGCAGAAAATGCAACGCCGTATCGCCTTGCGCAGAACGATCGCCTCGCCCTCCAGAGATACCTCTAAGGGGTCACGTTCCCCGATATCAAGCTCACGCCGCAGCTCCATCGGCAGCACGACGCGCCCCAGCTCGTCCACCCGCCGGATTACACCCGTTGCTTTCATACCCTCACCCCTTTTCTCCATTATAACAGAACCATTAGTGATGTCAATTAGCATATTTTGACGTATGGCGCATAGATTTTTCCGAGGGGAGGAAAGAAAGATGGTCATGGGTGTTGTTTGGGTGCTGCTTTTGGTTCTGGCGGTGGGCGCCGCGCTGCTGGGAGATCGGCTCGGAGTCCTGACGCCGGCAGCGATGGAGGGCGCGGAGCGTGCGATTACGCTGGCGCTGTCGCTGGGGGGCGCGCTGTGCCTCTGGAGCGGTCTGACAAAGGTGATGGAGCGTGCCGGGCTGACAGGAAAGCTGGCACGGCTGATGCGTCCGGTATTCCGCCGTCTGTTCCCTCAGGCGAGCCGCGATGAACAGGCGCTGGGTTATCTGAGCGCAAACGTGGCGGCAAATCTGCTGGGGCTGGGCAACGCGGCAACGCCGCTGGGTATCGCCGCGGTCAAACGGATGCAGACGCTTGCCGGCACGCGGGAAGCAACAGACGAAATGTGTCTTCTGATTGTGATGAACACCGCCTCCATTCAGCTCATCCCCAGCACCGTTGCGGCTGTCCGGGCGGCAAACGGCGCGTCGGCTCCCTTCGATATTTTGCCCGCAGTGTGGATTACGTCCGCTTGCTCCGTCACGGTGGGGATCCTCGCGGCAAAGCTGCTGAAGCGGGTATTTCACCATGCTTGACCTGCTGATTCCGCTTCTGATGATCGTCACCGCCTGCATCGCGCTGGCAAAAAAACAGGATGTGTACACCGCCCTGTTGGAGGGCGGGCTGGAGGGGCTGAAGCTGCTGTTCACCATCGTTCCGGCGCTGGTGATGCTTTTGACGGCGGTGCAGATGCTCCGCGCCTCCGGCGCGGTAGAGCTGCTGACAAGCTGGCTGGCGCCCGTGGCGGACCGCATCGGCATCCCCGCCGAAACCATACCGCTCGTGCTCATCCGTCCCATTTCCGGCAGCGCAGCGCTGGCGGTCGGCGCGGACCTGATGGCGCAGTACGGCGCGGATTCCCTCATCGGACGGACCGCTGCCATTATGCTGGGCAGTACCGAAACCACTTTTTATACCATCTCCGTCTATTTTGGCGCGGCCGGCATTAAAAAGACCCGTTACGCCATCCCGGCCGCTCTGCTGGCGGATCTGACCGGCTTTTTTGCGGCATCCGTTACGGCGCGCTTTTTGTGAATGCAGAGCAGCGACCGGACGAAAACAAATCAAGACACAACCGCATAGCGGCTAATCCGATCAGGGCACAAAAAACAAACGGTGAAACGGCATGCGCTCAGGCATACCGTTTCACCGAAAATTTTTCTGCCGTCCGTCATTTGCATTACGGGGCGCATTCGGCCTCCAGCAGGTCCGCCAGGAGCTGCGCGAACCACTCTGCCGACCGGGTTGCCTGCCGCAGTGTATTGCCCGCCGTCCCCACCTCGAGCAGTATGGAGCAGGGTGTGTACTGCTGGTTATACCGCTGGGCGCGCAGCGACATGGTGCGAAACACCCCCGTCTCCCTCTGCTCCGCAAACGCCTGCACTTTCAGCGCAAAAGAGAGATTCTTCTCCCAGTTCGGATGCTCCAGACCGCCGCAGTCCGTTCCCATAACCAGCATCAGGCGGGCATAGTCCTCGCCGCCCAGCTGCTTGGTAACGGCAAGCTGGTTTCCGTCCGTGTCCTCAAGCGCGTCCCGATGTACGTCGATCACCATCTGAATGCCGGGGTACCGCTCCAAGTACTGCGCAATTACCTCCGCGGAGCGGGTATACGAATCGTTGTAGCCCGCCAGATCGTTGAGCGTTGTGTCGTGCAGCGTCTCGATCCCCCTTGCATTCAGGGCATCCGCCAGCACCTGCCCGACACGCACGACATTGTATGAGGTATCCGCCGTGTGATAGTTCCCCATATCCTCGTAGCTATCTCCGTCTGCCACGGTATATGCCTCCGTGGCGTGAGTATGGACAATCAGGATCAGCGGTCCGTCCGCCGTCAGGTCAAATTCCGTCGGCTGCGTGATCAGCGCGCCCGCATCGAACTCCGCCTCCGCCCGGTTGCGGATATCCACCAGCGATGCGTCCTCCGCGGAAAAGATCGTCGCGGACCTCGCCGGCGGCGTATAAAGCAGCGTAGGATATTCCGCACATACCGCTGTCTCCGCGTCCGTCTCCGCCCCTGCCTCCACCGCCGGTTCCGCAGTCGGTTCCACCTCCGATGGTGACGTACCCATTCCCAGCAGCAGCACAAGCTGCGTCAGTTTTTCCGTATCCGGCAGCTTCGCCGCCGTCTGCTGCAGACCTGCCCGCACCGACGGCTCCGCCGCCAGACGCAGCACCGACGCCGTCAGCAGCAGCCCGAAGCACAGCCCGCGCACCGACATCCGAAAGCTCTCCTTAATCAGCATGGTATCACCCTCCGGTTCATGATATGCCTCGGCGGGGACAAGCAGAACCCGCCACAAAGGAATTGTTGCCCATCACGCGGAAGGTTAAACCGTCCTTTGCCTCCGCCCGCGGCGCGGCAAACGGCGGGCGAAGGACGCCCCGAAACCACGGCGCGTCCGATTTTTCCCTCTTTTTGCCAAAATTCACAGGAAATTTTCCTGTGAATTTGT
>CAMGMW010000077.1 GCA_946059285.1 uncultured Clostridia bacterium | reverse complement strand
CCAAAACTCCTGTTCGGTCAGGGATGCCTCGATTGCCCGGTCAAGGTCTGCCTTGATGATGCCCCTTCGTGTGGGCTTGCCCTCCTTCTCGGCAACAAGTTCACCGTAGTTCTTGCCTCTGCCCTCCGGGTGTTTGATAACAGACAAGCCAAACTCCTTGCACAGCCGGTCGGAGACTTCCCGCATACGGCGATAATCGGCAGGAGAATTGTAGAATTTCAGCCCGTCCACATCTGAAACAGAATTTAGGACAAAATGATTATGATAATGATTGGTATTGCAATGGGTCGCAACGACCACCTGAAATCTATCTCCCCATAGCTCTGTTGCAAGTGCCACACCGATCTTGTGGGCGGTTTCAGCATCCACCTCGTTTTCACGAAATGACTGATAGCCATGATAGCAGACCCGTCCACCCAGCTTTCCCTCCATCTGTTTGACTTCCATGAACTCCGCCGCGGCGGTTTCCACGCTATCCAAATTGATACCTGTGACATAGGTGCAACGCTCCGTTTTCAGATCGTCGGCCGCGTAGTCGACAATACCTTCGATTTCATGCAGCTTCTTTCTGGACGCCTCCGTGGTCTTTTCTGGATTCCGGGCATAGCGGATAACCTGATCCACGCGCCCCTTGATAGGCCAAATTGATGTTACTGCTTCTTTCGCCTCCCAAAGTGATATAGAAAAAGGCAGCACCTTTCGATGCTGCCGTCGGGTCAAAATATTCAAAATATGCTGCACCGCTTCTCCATCATTGCCGCAAATCGCTGCTTGAGATGGTCGGGCAGGAGGGATTCCTCGCACAAAAGCAAGTACCGCTCTTTCATGGACAGCACCTTTGCGATCATCTTTTCTGCGGCATTTTTCTGAATCCCGCAGGCATCGGCAAAGACGAGGAAATCCTTTTTGCAGAGGTTCCGCTTTTTCCCGTTCATGGCCAGGGCAAACTCCTCGGTGTCCTCCGGCATCACAACATTCACAGGAAGCAGATCGTAGGCAGCCGACAGAACATACCGGCCGCTGCCGACCTCTGGCTCGATCAGGGAGAAGTTTTTCAGGTGCATATCGGAGTTTCCGACAACATAGGAAAAGACCAGCCGCAGGAACAGCTCCGACAGATCCAACTGCTTGCGAGAGGAATACTGCTGGATCACCTTCGCACAGCGTTCATAGGAGCCACGGTACTTATCTTCCGTCAGTCGACGATCCAGCTGGCAGAAGTCCTCCACCGCCAACAGCCCCACGCTGTTCTTCCCGAATCTGCGGTCAATGCGTGTGGTAAGATAGGCGATCTCTCCGTTTTGACAGATCAGTGCATGGGGAACGGTGGCAATGCCGGTGGCATCTGCCATAGACATCACCAGATGCTCTGCCTGTGGAAGTGCTTCAAAATCTGCCACCTGCGGCTTGAGAATATAGCCCGTGGGGTAATCCACAAGGGTCAGCCGTGGAGAGGCTGCATCTGACAGCAGGTGCAGGGACAGCTTTTTCTGCACCCCGGGAACCGTCACGCCCTTTCCGGTATTTTCCAATGCGAGGGCTGTCAAAGTGTCCTCATCAATTTTGATCTCAGGAAGCGTCGTCGTGCCGAAAAAGCGGCGGATACAGGCCTTATGCCAGTGCGTTCCGTCATCGGTTTTCAGCAGCTTCCCACAGCAAAGACAATTCATTCCCGTTCACCTCTGATCGTCACATTTCCAATACCGTCCCGGCAGGCGACCAGCAAAAGCCCAAATCGGTCTTTTTTGTCGATCTTCCAGTTTCTGCTTACCACGCTCAAGAGCCAGCCTTCCGGAATCAGCCCGTCAAAGAAGGAGAACAGCGTCTTGGAGTGGTAGCTTTCCTCCGTCAGCGGCAGAGTCAGCGACACCGGGCTTGGATGCTGGGATTGCAGGTACGCCGGGTCATAGGAGAAGCAGTAACCATCGTCCGTTTCGGAGAGAGTGCCTGCAAAATGGTTTCGCACATACACATAGGCCACACGAAAGGCATCCACGACTTACTCCTCCTTCTTTCCCGGCACGGCTTCCATGCCGAACATCGCCAGGGCAATATTGACCTTGTCCATTCGTACCGTTTCCTTGCCCTGTTCCAGTTCCCGCACAAACCGCAAGCCGAGCCCGGAACGCATGGCAAATTCCTCCTGTGTCAGCCCGGCTTCCCGCCGGCTTTTCTTGACGAACTCTGCAATCGCATTCAAACCTATCGCCTCCATTTGCTTTTCTTAATAATACACCCTTTCGGGTATAAAGTCAAGCAATTTCGGAAAATCACACCCGATAAGGTATAGTATGTGCGATATTTTACAAATTATACCCGATAAGGTATGAAGTAAAGCAAAAATTCGTGAGCAGAAGTGTCTAACCCTGCGTATTGTCGGTGCACCGCTTTCCTGTGTATGCAAGCATGATCGCCTGCCGTGCCTGGCGCAGCTCGGCAAGGTCTTTCCGCAGTTGAACGGTATCCACAAATCCCACCGTATTTGCCCGATGCAGAAGCTGACTGATATTCCCGCCGATCCGCCGCATGAGCCGAAGCAACTCTTTCACATCTGCAGAGGGTGCTTCCCGTATCTCCTTTTCGCAGATGGTCTTTCGTAGAAACTCGCCGCAGGACATTCCGGCTTTTTTCGCTTTCGCCGCAAGAAGCTCCCGTTCGGCTTTGGACAGACGCAGTTCAAAGCGATTATCTTTTTTCAAAGGCATCATCCTTTTCATGCAGTCTGTTGATCTGAAACAGGCACATCATGGTTATGCTGAAGAAGCCGCCTACCATTGTGCCGATAAAAAATGCAATCATGTTTCCTCCTCTCCGGGGTCTTAGGGGTGCTACACCCCTAACAAGCTGTACCTGTACGGACAGGTGCGTTGCTTGTTAAGACAACACCGTCCTCCCCATTTTCAAAGTTGTACCGCTTCCCGGAGGAACGCTTTCCCCGATGCGGCAATTCTGAAAGTGACTTTGACCCGTGTTCCAACGGGCATATCCGCAAGGCCGTAGAAGTCGGTCGTATTCCATGCCGCCGTCAACAGCTTCCTTCCATCGTCCAAATCAAGGTAAGCCAGAAGATTTCGGCTTTTGTTCCAGCGCTTGCACGCAATCGTAGCAAAACAAGTCCCTTCAAAATCGGGGAATTCGTAGGCTCGACTATCAAAATCCGAATCCACGAACTCCTGCCAGGTCATGGCTCTTTTATCATCCATTATCGGATCTCCTTTCTGCGTGGCATCATTTCTGATGCCACGGAATATTTTTGATTAACAGGATGGCATCACTTATACTGCCATTAAAAACTGTTGACAAAATCCAGCACCGTTAGATCATCCTCGGAGAAGCCCGCTGGCTCATCAACCTGCTGAGGCGCAGCTTGCAAAAGACCGGAGAGGTTATGTTGCAGAAACTCTCGCAAATCTTGCATCTGCCTGGTCAGGTTAATCATTCGGATGATTTCCCTGTTGATGGATTCTGTACGCAGGCTGTGCAGATACTCCCATGCTTCCAGTTCCTTCTGCATTTTGATTTTTAGTGCAAAGGCTCAGAAACAGCCACCGTTCCCGTTGCCTGTCCATTGCTTCGTCCCGGTAAGACTCTCTCAGCCATTTGCGGAACGCCTGTGTTGCGGCGACCCTCTGCATCAAGTCTTCCTTTGGCAGTTTCTTCAACGAGCATCACCCTTCTGTTGCTCTCTGGGGTGATAGGAAATAGCCAGAATCTCGCTGCCGATGCGGACAAACTGCTCCGGGTCGCGGAATTGCCGTTGATACCGGCGGCACTGTTCCTCGCTCAAACTGCCGAAGCGTTCCCCGCTGCAATCGCAGAGAAACGCAGTCCCGGCGATGGTATCGCAGACCGCCCCGCTGTCATCCCGCATGGCACGGTTCAGAGGCAGACCATTGATCTTGCCTTCCTCATTGCAAACAATGCAGACATTCTCCTCAAAGGGATATACAGCCTCGATGTAGCCGCCGACCACTGCCTGCATATCCTCCAATCTGGTTCCGATTTCCGTGATTTTGGCGGTTTTTCCGGGTTCCAGCAGTACCACACGGATTTTGTTTTCTTCGGACTTTCCAGCCTTTCCGGCATCAAAGGCAATCTCCTGAAAGCCCACCGAATCGCAGAAATAGAACTTGCCGTCCGTTTCCACCACATCCGATACGGACATGGAGCGCCCGGTGAAGTCTGCCGGATGGTCGAAGTTAAACAGATGTAAGACTTCTTCCAAGTCCTTGCAATTTACATCTCCGCTGTAAACCAGATCGTAGATAGCAGGATCGACCTCTGCGTTGGGGTGGGTGTGCCGGAGATTGTCCAGCGACAGGAACGCCACCGAATCCTCGTCCCTGTCCATGTTCACCTGATAGAGTTTGATGTTCATCGTGTTGCCTCCTGTTTCATATGGATTTTGTGCATCAAAAAATCGTTGACGTCCTTGCCGGAAATCGGCGGTTCGTCAACGATTTGATACCTGTTTTGAAGTCCTCTGACGATTCCTGCAACTGCGCCTCTGCCGATGGCATCGTTGTCCAGATGCAGGCGGATCGTCCGGATTTGGGGGTGCTCCTTCAAATACTGCTGCAATGCCACCGGGACAACATCGTCACGCTCGGTTTTGAATACACCTGCCAGTGACAGCAGATGATCCTCATGCCAGTTCTGTCCCTGATAAAGCATCAGCGTGGCAAAGCTCAAGGCATCAATGGCAGATTCAAAGACATGGACGGTGTCACTGACACCGGGCAGGCGGAAGGAATAGTGCTTGTCACTGCCGGTTGCTTCTCCCTTGTAATTGCCGGTCGTGCTGCGGATTCCGGCGTAGCGAATTGCTCCTGCGGAATCTCTGCCAAGAAACACCGCCGAATGATACCGCTTGTCCTCATAGAGCAGGTCGTTGTCGATGCAGAAGTCGATGACCGTATCGTGAATTCCTCTGCTTTTGAGGTATCTGCGTACCACGGCGGTGGAGGAATTGGGCTCCGGCAGGCAGATGGTTTTGGGCTTCGGCTGTGACGGCCGAGAAATGACCGGCACTGAAGTGGAATAGCCATTGATGTGCTCTACCGCCATGGGCAGAGAAAAGCCCTTGACTTTGATGAGATAGTCAAGGGCTGAGCGTCCACCGATATGGCGGGAAAACCAATGCCATTTTCCGTTGCTGATTTTCAGCGAGTCATGCTCGCGGGTGCAGTAGGTGTCGCCCGACAGATGCACCAGATTCTGCGGGTCGCAGAGTTGCAGGTAGGTCAGCAAGTCCATCTGCTTCGCCGCCTGCAAGGATTCTTTTGTAATGTAGGGCATAGAGCCTCCTTTTTGCTTTCAGTTTATTTATTCAGAGTTTCCTTAGAAAGAATCGAAAGAAGTACCTTTCAAAACATTCAAAACAAGTACTCACTGATTTATAGGACATCAATAGGTACGAGCCTATATGATGTTGATTTATTGCCCAGCAGGAGGTACAATAGTATTGCTTGAAAATGGAGATTCCTTATGGAAAGGCGGAGGAATATGTATTTACATGGTTTATATCGGGCGAAAAAGGTAGAGTGCAACGAATGGGTCGTCGGGAATTATGTATATTCTGAAGGAAAGCACTTCATTAAAAACGGGAACACGGTTACTGAAGGCTGGTATAAAGTGAGAGAAGAAACGCTTGGAATGTATTGTGGTGAAAATGATGTAAGCGGTCAAATGATTTTCGAAGGAGATATATTAGAGAAGCGACATTTTGATTATTTTCAGAATCTAACACTGGTGGATGATTATGTCTTAAAGTATCCTCCAAAGCGATTTGGGTTGTCCTTCAGAACATTGGTTGCTATTTGAACCCAAAATCAAAGGACGGCTACCGGATTCGGGACGAGGCACAAAAGCCTCCGAAGCGTTCCTACCGTGCCAGGGACGAACGATAAGACAACAGACATCAACACCGCCGCTTTCGGCGGTGCGTACATAGAACGGTAGCCGGGTTTTTGCGTACCCGGCTGCTGCTTTTTATGGTTTGATTACTCTAAAAGCTGGACTAAAACATTGACAAACCGCGCGATAAATGATATCATTCTATCATGACATAATGATATCATTAGCCGGATAGAAAGGA
>CAMGMW010000076.1 GCA_946059285.1 uncultured Clostridia bacterium | reverse complement strand
TGCAGTACACATGGGACGTGGGCATGGGCACAAGCTATCCCTGCCTGTTTGCCTATTATCTGGCAAGCCCGCTGTATCTGCTAAGCGTACTGGTGCCATCGTCCCTGCTGCGGGAGTATTTTGCACTGATGGTAGTGCTGAAAATTTCCTGTGCCGGGCTGTTTTTTGCCTACTTCCTGCAAACGGTATACAACAAGAGGGATTACAGCATCAGCTTCTTTTCGCTGCTGTTTTCCCTGTGTGCGTTTGTGGCAGGTTATTATTGGAATATCATCTGGTTGGACACCTTTGCCCTGCTGCCGCTGCTGATTGCGGCGACGGTACGGCTTCTGCGCGATAGCACTTGGCGTCTGTATGTCGCCGCACTTTCGTTGTCCCTGTGGTGCAACTACTATTTGAGCTATTTCTGCTGTATTTTTGTAGCGCTGTCCTTTTTCGCCTACTGTATCTGCAAGCCCAACGGTTTCAGGGGCTTCGTGCGGCGTCTGTGCCGGATCTCCATTTGCACGCTGCTGGGTGTCGGATTGACAGCAATTTTGTTGCTGCCCACGTTGTATGGCATGCTGAGCACCTACTCTGTGACCGGTGAGTTCCCCAACTGGCTGGCGCTGAATATCGCGGAAAATGCCGGCGGCGCCGTCGGTGACAGTTGGTGGTCTGTGCTGGTGCATCAGACGCTGCCCGGCGTACTGTATGCCATGCGCCGTGTGCTTTCCGGTCTGCTCACCTCTACTACGCCCACCAAAATGGAGGGACTGCCAAACTTGTTTTGCAGTTTTTCCGCTGTTGTGCTTGCAGTGTTCTATTTCTGCTGCAAAAAAGTGTCTCTGCGGGAAAAGCTGGTACATTTTGTACTGCTGCTGTTCCTCGCCCTGAGTTTCATCTTCCGTGTGCTGGACTATGTGTGGCATGGCTTCCACTTCCCCAACATGATCCCCTATCGCTTCAGCTTCCTGTTCAGCTTCGTATTGATATCTATGGCCTACCGCGCCTATCTGGAGCGCGACAGCTTCCGCCCGCGGTATCTGCTTGCGATCATACCGGTCTGCCTCGGCGTGATTGCCTGCGGCATCGGACTGGATGACAGCATTCGCCGTATTCTGCTCAGTCTTCTGGTGTTGGGTCTGATCATTGCATTTTTGTTGCTCAGCGTATACAAAAAAAGTCGCCGCAATCTCTGGGAGACGCTTTTTGCGCTTCTCCTGTGTGCGGAAATGACCGCAAGCTTTGCTTTAGGGCTCGCAGAGGTCGCCCTCAGCACCCGTTCCGTTTATCCCAAAGAAAACAACGATGTACAGACCGTGCTGGCAGCGATGGAAGCGCGGGAGGAAGGTACGCTGTTCTGGCGAACGGAAACCACCACCACGCAGACATTAAACGACGGCGCCTTGAACGGTTACCATGGCGTTTCCGTCTTTTCGTCCTCTGCAAATGCACGCTTCAACCAGATGTCCCGCCCTCTGGGGCTGGCTTCATGGCCTGCAAGCAACCGTTATGTGTACTATCATAGCTCTCCCTTTACCAATCTGATGTGCGGCATCAAATACCTGATTTCAAGAGACGGAAAACATCTGGACACGGACTACACCACGCTTGCCGCATCCTCGGGCAATGTACTGCTGCTGGAAAATGAAGCATATATTTCCCTTGGCTTTGTTACAGATGCCGCTTTGGGTGAATTTGTCGTGGAAGAAGCCGCATACAATCCCATACGGGAGCAGGAGGAGATGTTCCGTCTGGCGACTGGCATTGAGGAGCCGCTTTATACACACCTAACCCATGATACGCTGACCGCCGCCGAGGGCTGTTCTCTGACCGCGACCGGAACCAGCGGCACCCAATACAACTACTCCACCATGAACGCGGAGGGCACCTCGGATCTGAGCATCAGCTACACCGTGGAGCAAGACGCCCTACTGCTTGTTACCTCAAAATCCACCGGGAATTACACGCTGAAAGTCTACCGCAATGGAGAGCTGATTACCAGCCCAAACATCAAGGTGCGCAGTCTGCTCTGTATCGGCAGCTTCCGAGCGGGTGATGTGCTGACGCTGACCTATCCCGTGGAGAAGGATAAGCACGGCACGATTTCCGCGGACGTGGCCATGCAGAACAACGCCGTATTCGATGCGGGATACGAAATGCTCTCGCAAAGCCCGTGGCAGCTCACGGAATTCTCCGACACATATATAGAGGGAACTGTGTCTGCAGAAACAGACGGTCTGTTCTATACCTCCGTCCCCTATGATTCCGGCTGGCGGGCGTATGTGGATGGGAAAGAAGTCGCACTCGCAGCAAACTATGACCCTGACAGTGGCAGCATGCTTCTGACCGACGCCATGATCTCCTTCCCCATTACCGCTGGATCACACACCATCGTGCTGCAGTATGCCGCTCCCGGTCTGAAGCCCGGCGCCATTATTTCGCTGATCAGCCTGCTGGGAATTGCGCTCCTGCAGTTACTCACAGGCAAACGCGCCGTCCTGCTTCCCGATCCACCGATGGAGACGAAAAGCGAAGAATCTCCGGAGACAAACGATGAAACGTTCCCGGAGGCAGAGCTCCCCTCTCTTCCTCCAAATATCCTTTCAGAGGACGAGCAGCCGGAACCTCCGGATGCAGAGGGGAATTGATAATACTATTCTCATTCAGAACGTCAGCGGGAATTCTCATGGCATATCAGCATGTACAAATATGTATTCACGATGCATCGGCATAAACAAGAGGCTTCGGCAGGCATCCGTAATCTCAAATCGAATCAATGATTCTATTTTAAATACGCCATGGTATAGATTTCAAGATGCTTGTAAAAACCCTTTACCGCCAATGATAAACCACTTTGAAAGGAGCATTTCTCATGAACGAAGACAACTACAACAATCCTCAGCAGTCCACACAGCCGCCACTAGAGCAGTCTGACAATCAGCCGCCTGTTGCTCAGCCGCCGGTCTATCAGCCGCCTGTTGCTCAGCCGCCCGTCTATCAGCAGCCTGTTAATCAGCAGCCCGTCTATCAGCAGCCTGTTGCTCAACCGCCCGTCTATCAGCAGCCTGTTGCTCAGCCGCCGGTCTATCAGCAGCCTGTTTATCCTGTCTATCAGCAACCTGTTTATCAGCCTGTACAAGCACAGCCGGTCACGCCCAAGAGCGCAATGATCACCTCAATCATCGCCCTTGTTCTTGGAATCTGTTCCCTGTGCACCTTCTATGTCGGCATCGCGTTTGGCATTGCCGGACTGATCCTTTCCTCCATCTCCACAAGCAAGAACAACGGTCAGCCGCTTCCAAAGGCAAAGACCGGAAAGATTCTCTCCATCGTCGGTCTGATCGTTTCCGTCGTTTGGCTCATTGTCTTCATCGTTTCGATGGCGGCATTGTTTCAGTACGCATAATTTCGTTCATACTGGAATCTGATAAAAAGCTTTGAAAGCTTTTTGTAGCGCCGAAGGTGCGCCAGATTCTGCATGAGACGGCGCGGCGTGCGCTCGCATGATGCGCGTGTGCAAAGTGCACGGGATTCTTGATTCAATTCTTAATCGAGACTCCGTATCAGGAAACGTCTGTTTCTATCCTTCGGTTAGTATCCAAGATACAGTACAGCCGCCTTGTGGGTTCCTCCACAAGGCGGCTGTACTGCTGCTTTTACCAGAATCTGGTGATCAGATTCCGCATAATACAGCAAAGCGTGTGCGCAGGATTCATTTTGCGCCGCTGACGATCTTCATGGTAGAGCTTGCACCGAGACGGCTTGCGCCTGCCTCCAGCATTGTCACCGCGTCCTCATAGGTGCGGACACCGCCGGAGGCCTTCACGCCCAGCTCCGGACCCACTGTTTCCCGCATCAGACGGACATCCTCTGCCTTTGCACCGCCAGTAGAGAAACCGGTAGAGGTCTTGACGAAGTGCGCTCCAGCAAGCTTCGATACTGCGCACGCCTTGACCTTTTCCTCGTCCGTCAGGAGACAGGTTTCAATGATGACCTTGACCTTTGCCCGACCTTTGACCGCATTGACCACGCCTTCGATGTCCCTCTTGACCAGCTTCCAGTCGCCGGACTTGACCGCGCCGATGTTGATGACCATGTCGATTTCTTTCGCGCCGTTATTCGCAGCGTCAAACGCCTCAAACGCCTTCGCCTCCGGCGTGGATGCACCGAGCGGGAAAGAGATCACGCAGCAGGGCGTAACCGCGGTTCCGGCAAGCTGCTCGGCAACAAAGCGGATATAGGAAGGATTGACGCAAACACTGGCACAGCCATACTGCTTCGCCTCGTCGCAGATCCTCCTGATATCCTCAACGCTGGCTTCGGGCTTGAGGTAGGTATGATCGATATATTTCGGCATTTCTTCCGCGCTGTAACCGCCCTTGTAGTCCGCCGCAGGCGGTGCTTCCTTCACTTCCTCCGTTACCTGATGGATCAATTCCTGAACGTTCATGAAAACACATTCCCTTTCATATTCTTTTTGTGAGTATTGCCTGATATGCTTTGAGTATATCATATTGCGGATGGGGTGTCAATCGGCATACACTGCGGTTTTGGCATCGGGGAGGAGAAAACAGATGGATTTTCGCACATTTTTGGCGCTGGCATTGCAGCAGCCGGCGGTTCTTGCCGCCGCAATCCTCACGCTTGGTGTGATTCTTGTCAATGGGTGGACAGACGCACCCAATGCGATCGCCACAAGCGTTGCCACACATGCCATGTCTCTGCGGTCGGCCGTCTGTCTGGCAGCCATCTGCAATTTTCTCGGTTTGCTAGTGATGACGCTCTGCAGCACAAAGGTCGCCGTCTCCATTTATCAAATGGTAGACTTTGGCGGCAATGCTGCCGATGCGTCGATTGCGCTTTGCGTTGCATTGTTTTCTATCGTGCTCTGGGCAACATTGGCATGGCGCTTCGGAATTCCCACCAGTGAGAGTCACGCCCTGATCGCCGGTCTGAGCGGTGCTGCGATTGCCCTGCACGGCAGTCTCGCCGGCATTAACGCTGCGCAATGGAATAAGGTTCTGCTGGGACTGCTGCTCTCCACCGTCGGCGGTTTTTTCGGCGGATTCCTGTCTGTGCATTTGGTCGGGCTTCTGTTCCGCCGCCTGCAGCGGGGACAGGCACTGCACTTCTTCCGTGCGGCACAAATCGCCGGCAGCGTCTGCGCCGCTTTTCTTCACGGTGCGCAGGACGGGCAGAAGTTTGTTGGTGTCTTTCTTCTGGCCGTCAGCCTTGCCGCCGGACAAGGCGGGAATACCGTATTTCAAATTCCCCTCTGGCTGATGCTTCTATGTGCCGTTGTCATGGCGCTGGGCACCTCCTTTGGCGGCAGGCGCATCATCCAGACCGTGGGCGTAGATATGGTCCGGCTGGAGCCGTATCAGGGCTTTGCCTCTGATCTTGCCTCTGCCGGCTGCCTGCTAAGCGCTTCTGTGTGGGGGCTCCCGGTCAGCACGACTCACACCAAAACCTCCGCGATCATGGGCGTCGGCGCTGCAGGAGGCATATCCGCTGTCAACTGGTCTATCGTCCGTGATATGCTTCTGGCGTGGCTTTTGACCTTCCCCGGCTGCGGACTTCTGAGTTTCCTTTCTGTGCGTCTGATATTGCTCTTCTCCGTATAGAACGTGCGCATTTGCATAAGCTATCAAACATGCACTGATCCTGCGCACAGCTTTAAATAGACCTTCGAATCAGTGTCAAATATAGCGCGATTTCTGGCGCAGGGTCAAAGTATCCTTTGCACTGTTTTGTTTGATTCAAGGTCACTATCAGAAACGGAAGGAGCAAATTTTATGGCAATTCCCATATTGACCGAAGATCGTTTTGAAGCCGAGGCCGCAGGAAGTACGCTGCCGGTGCTGCTTGACTTTTACGCGAGCTGGTGCGGTCCCTGTCAGGCGATTGCCCCAACACTGGAGGCTTTGGCGGAAAAGCACAGCGACCACTATCGCTTTTTCAAGGTCGATGTCGATGCAGAGCGCTCACTGGCGAAGCGCTTTGATATCATGAGTGTTCCCACCCTTGTTCTGCTGAAAGGCGGGAGAGAAATCAATCGGCTCTCCGGTGCCCGCTCTGCTGCGGAGATCCTGCACATGTTAGAGGAGGCATAATTCTGGACGCTCCGGTGAAGTGAATTTCACCGGAGCGTCCAATCAACTGTTCGATTTTTCGGTTAGCTGTTGTC
>CAMGMW010000075.1 GCA_946059285.1 uncultured Clostridia bacterium | reverse complement strand
GGTGCTGCGGGCGGCCTTGCCGGCGGCAAGATCGTCATGCTGCATCTGCATGTTTTCGATCTTTGCGAGTTCCAGCGTACCATATTTCTGCGCTTCCGTGAGGGCCTCGCCGGGAATGTTGGTGTGGACATGTACCTTAAAGGCCTCGTCGTCTTCACCGATGACAATGCTGTCACCGATGGTGTCCAGATAGGCACGCAGCGGATCCAGACAAATGTCCTCACAGGCTTTACGGACGATGAAAACCGTGTCAAAGGCGAAAGTGATCTCGTCCGAATCAAATTCGGTAAAGTCTGCCTGCTCCTTCACGGCGGCTACCTTTTCCTCCGCTGTGGGGGGAGCGATCTCAACGCCGCGGGCGACGGAGAGCATTGCCCCGAGGATATGCAGCCAGCCTTTGCCTCCGGCATCGACCACACCCGCCTTTTCCAGGACGGGATTCTGGTGCACAGTTTCCGCCAACGCCTTTTCCGCGGAAGCCACCGCGCATTCCAAAACCGTCTCGAAGCATGCGTCGTCCGATGCCGCCGCATCGGCGGCGGAAACGCGGGCAACCGTCAGGATCGTGCCCTCGGTGGGCTTCATAACCGCCTTATAGGCAGCCTCCACACCGCCGGTGAGTGCTGCGGCAAACTGGATGCCGTCACAGCTTTCCATGCCCTTCATAGACTTGGCAATGCCGCGGAACAGCAACGACAGGATGACGCCGGAATTGCCGCGGGCTCCGCGGAGCATCGCGGAAGCGGTCATGTCTGCCGCTTTCGTCAGCGTCGGCGCATTGACCTTCCGCAGATCGGCGGCAGCGGCGTTCAGCGTCATGCTCATATTCGTGCCTGTGTCGCCGTCCGGCACAGGAAAAACATTCAGCTCATTGATTTGCTGCTTATTGATCTCAATGGAGGCAGCAGCACTGAAGATCATTTTCTGAAAAGTTACTCCATCTATCGTATGCACCACAGTTCTCTACCTCTCAGTCGATCATGATGGAGTCAATGATCACATTGACCTCGCGCACCTCGGTCTCCGCCTGCTTGGAAACAACATAGCGGACCTCGGAAATGATGGATGCGGCAAGTGCGGGGATGTTGACGCCCTGATCAATGATGATATGCAGATCGATGGAAATCGTGCCGTCATCATTTGCGTGCACCAAAACGCCCTTTGCCATGGATTCCTTCCGCAGCAGATGGACCAGCCCATCGCTCACGGAACGGATGGCCATGCCTTTGACGCCGAAGCACTTGGTCGCGGCGTTGCCTGCGATACTTGTGTAGACGTTATTGCTGACTGCAATTTCGCCCAGCTCATTTTGTCGGCGGATCATAAAAATAACCTCCTTAGCATGAATAGTTTACCCGAAATTTCAAATCATACTTGCTTCCCAGCAGGCAGGCTGTTCCAGCTCCAGCAGGGCGGCAACGGTGGGCGCGACATTGGCAAGACCAAAGGCGCCCTCCCTGAGGGTATGTGCTTCGTCTCGGTCATAAATGATAAAGGGAACGGGGTTCAGGCTATGCGCAGTGCGAATTGACGTCTTGCCTTTTTTGGTTTCCGTCATCTGATCAGCATTTCCGTGATCGGCGGTGATCAAAACAGTATAGCCCAGACGGTCGGCAGCGTCGAGGATACGGCGCAGGCTCGCGTCCACGCACTCCATTGCGGTAACGACGGCGCTCATCACACCGGTGTGTCCCACCATGTCGCCGTTGGGGAAGTTGCAGCGCAGGAAATCATACTGTCTGGATTCCATGGCGCGGATCAGGTGATCGGTGATCTCCTTGGATTTCATGGCGGGCGCCTGTTCAAAGGGGATCACATCCGAGGGAATTTCCTCATAAGTCTCCAGCGCCTCACAAACCTTGCCGGAGCGGTTGCCGTTCCAGAAGTAGGTCACATGACCGTATTTCTGCGTCTCGGAGACGGCATATTCGCGGATACCGTGGCTGCACAGAAGCTCTGTCAGGGTGTTTTTGATCACAGGCGGCTGGACGAGGTAATGCGTCGGAATTTTCAGGTCGCCGTCATATTCCAGCATGCCGGCAAATTTCACGCCGGTGTAATCACCGCGGTCAAATTTTTCAAACTCCTTGCGGTCAAAGGCAAGCGAGATTTCCTGTGCGCGGTCGCCGCGGAAATTATAGAGCACCACGCTGTCTCCGTTGGCAATTCTTGCCACGGGCTCGCCGTTGCGCTCAATGACAAAAGCGGGCAGATCCTGATCGATACAGCCTAATTCGGCACGATAGGTTTCAATGGCCTCCTTTGCCGAGGGGAACCGGCGCCCGATCCCCTGAACATGGGTTCTCCAGCCCTGCTCCACCATGGCCCAGTTGGCTTCATATCGGTCCATGGTGATCTGCATTCTGCCGCCGCCGGAGGCGATGCGGTAATCGCAGCCCTCGGTGCAAAGCTCCGCCAGAACGTCCTCCAGCTTTGCCACATACTCCAGTGCGGAGGTCGCAGGGACGTCACGTCCGTCCAGCAAAATATGGCAGTAAACCCTTCTGACACCCTCAGCATGGGCATGGCGCAGCAGCGCGATCAGGTGGCTGATATTCGAATGGACGTTGCCATCGGACAGCAGACCGATGAAATGGAACGCCTTTCCGTCTTCCACGCAGTTGGCAACCAGCTCTTTCCAGGTTGCAGAGGCAAAGAGCGTGCCGTTTTCAATGGACTCGCCCACCAGCTTTGCGCCCTGTGAATAGACCTGACCGCAGCCCAATGCGTTGTGTCCGACTTCGGAATTTCCCATATCGTCGTCACTGGGCAGACCGACGGCTGTGCCGTGGGCCTTGAGCCAGGCGTATGGACAGGTAGCAAACAGATGATCCAGCGTCGGGGTGTTGGCAACCGCAACCGCATCGCCGCTGCCGCCGTCGCCGCGACCTACGCCGTCCATAATCACCAAAACAATCGGTTTCTTCATATCCGATATGCCTCCATTATATTTTTCATTCAAATTATTTTACTACATTTTTGCAGAATGTACAATCATTATTTTGCATATTCGGAATTTCTGACAAAAAAGCCGCGCTTTTTTTCCGCAGTTGAGAAATATTCAACATTTTTCAACCCTTTTTTTGATCGGACAGACCTAAAATATAATCCGTTGAGGTCTGATAATAGCGGGCAAGGGCGATCAGCGCCCAGACGGGAAGCTCGTAGATTCCTTTCTCATAGCGGCGATAGACCTCACGCTTACAGTGCAGCACCTGCGCGATTTCCTCCTGCGTCTTGTCTGCGTCCACGCGCAGATCCTCTAATCGCTGAAAAAACATATAGCATTCCTCCTGAAGAAATGCTACTATTTTGTTGCAAAAACGGGGTTGATATGCTACAATATTGTGGCATCGAGGGGACAAAATGAAACATGAAACGGAACATAACAAAGAGCGGATCCCAACTTATGAAGAATGCTATCAGGCATTAAGAGAAATCCGGGCGTATCTGGACGATGAGACGCTGGATGATAAGGAATGCTTCTGGAGAATTGAACGCATCGTTGAAATTCTCGAAGCGCACGGCAGTGACGGCGGCAGCCGTCATGATTTTTGATTGACTGCGCACCGCATTCGTAAGTCCTGCATCGTGTGCCTTTTGCGCGGCAATGTCAAGAAAGGCACCGTATCCGCCCGCAGGATGGAAGCGCCCGGCGGAGCGGTCACGGATCAATTCAGCACGAGTTCGCCGCCATTCCAAATGCCTTCCAGTTCCTCCGCCAGTCCCTCCGGGATTGGATCTGTGCCGCAGATGACCGCGGTGGCAGCCTCCTGCGCCTGTTTGAGGACCGACAGGTCCTGCGCCAGATTTCCGATGCGGAAAACGGGCAGACCGTGCTGCCTGCTGCCGAAGAAATCACCGGGTCCGCGCAGCTTCAGATCCTCCTCGGAGATCCGAAAGCCGTCATTGGTGACGCACAATGCTTTCAGACGCTGCTGTGTTTCCGGATTCTGATTGTCAGAGACCAGAATGCAATAGGATTTTGCGCCGCCTCGTCCGATTCGTCCACGCAACTGATGGAGCTGGGACAGTCCGAAGCGGTCTGCGTTTTCCACTACCATCAGGGTTGCATTCGGCACATCCACGCCTACCTCAATGACCGTGGTGGAAACCAGGATATCATACTGCCCGTCTGCGAACGCCTGCATGACGGCTTCTTTTTCACTGCCGCGCAGTTTCCCATGCAGCAGCGCAACCCGAAGGTTTGGAAACACATACTGCTGCAATGTCTGCGCCCACTGCTCGGCGGCTTTCAGGGATTCGGTTTCTCCCTCCTCGATCGCGGGACAAACGATAAAGGTCTGGTGTCCCTCCGCGGCCTGCCTGCGAATGAAATCATTCAGCCGCTTGCGATACCGCTCGTCCACCAGGAAGGTTTCCACACGCTGCCTTCCGGGCGGCAGTTCGTCAATGATCGATACATCCAGATCGCCATACATGATCAGCGCCAGCGTACGCGGGATGGGGGTGGCGGACATGATCAACAGATGCGGGTGCTCCCCCTTGCTCATCAGCGCGCTTCTCTGCGCCACACCGAAGCGATGCTGCTCGTCCGCAATGACCAGTCCCAACGAGGAAAACACAGTGTCTTCCGTCAAAAGCGCATGGGTACCGATCACAAGGTCAACCTCGCCGTTTTCAACGGTCTGCCGGCAAAGCCGCTTTTGCTGCGGTGTCATGGAGCCGGTTAAAAGCTTGCATTGGATGCCCAGCGAAGCAAAAAGCGGCGATAAGCGATCATAATGCTGCTTCGCTAAGATTTCGGTCGGCGCCATCAGCGCCGTCTGCTTGTGGTTTCTCGCCGCGCAGTAAGCGGCAGCGGCAGCCACCATCGTCTTACCGCAGCCCACATCTCCCTGAACCAGGCGGCTCATAGGTTTTCCGGAACGAAAATCGGACAGGATTTCCCCGATGACGCGGTTCTGCGCGCCGGTGAGTCGGAATGGGAGCGCATTATAAAAATCGCTCAGCTCCGTGTCGGTGTAGGGGAGCGTACTGGATTCAACGCGCCGTGCGCGCAGGACCGTCAATGCCGCGGAAAAGACGAAAAACTCCTCGAAGATCAGCCGCCGCCTTGCCCGCTCCAGCGCCTCATGGGACGAGGGCGCATGGATCTGTCGGCAAGCGTCCGCACCGCTGCAAAGATCGTATTCCGCACATACGGACTCCGGCAGCGTTTCCGGCAGCCGGCACAGGCGCATGGCGTTCTGCACTGCCTGAGAAACCATTTTCCCGGTCAGTCCCGCCGTCAACGGATAGATCGGCACAATGCACCGCGTCACCCTGCCGCTCTGATCCAGCGGTTCAAACAGAGGATTGGTCATGCCGTAGCCAATATAATCACCGCTCAACGTGCCATAAAAGCAGTAGGTTTCACCGCGAAGCAGCTTCTGGGCCGTATAGCCCGCATTGAAGAATGTCAGATTCAACCGGTGGGTGTGATCCGCAACCGTCAGTTTCGTGACCTCCAGACTCCGCCCGCCCGGCTTGGGAATGCGGTGGGTCTGAGGCGCCGTCACGACCGATGCAATAAAACAAGCCGGCACGCCGGTCTCCAACGCCGCAATGGGACGCAGCTGCGTTCGGTCCTCATAGTCTCTGGGATAAAAGCGCAGCAGATCACCCAGTGTGCGGATGCCCAGCTTGCCGAACAGCTCGGCTTTTTTCGGACCGATGCCCGGCAGTGTCAGAATCGAATCGGTACGGTTTGCCATCTGTGCGCCTCCTTCCGAAAAATGTCGTAATGCTCTGCGGCTTCCATCCGCGTCATTTTCTTCCGCAAGGAATTCCGCCGTCCCTGCGTTTGTACAGTAGCTACATTATATACAATTCCTACCGCAAAGGCAAGCGAAGAAAGCAAAAGCCTGATGGAGCAATTCCATCAGGCACATATTTTGCTGTCTTATACTGACCACTGCTCTCGTGAGATGGCATGGACTGCGTCAAATGCCATGCAGAAACCGGTGCGCCTTGCGCAACAAAAACCTTTATGAAAGATTTTTCCCGTTTCGTATTACGCCAGAGCGTTCATCTTCACTGCCATGCTGCTCTTCTTGCGGGCTGCATTGTTCTTGTGAAGGATCCCCTTGTTCACCGCCTTATCAACGGCGACAACGGCCGCCTTGTAAGCGACGTCAGCCTCTGCGCGGTTTCCGGAAGCAACAGCAACGTCAAACTTCTTAATGGTGGTCTTCAGTGCGGACTTTGCCATCTTGTTGTTCTCGTTGGCGATTCTGGACAGAGCAACTCTCTTCTTTGCGGACTTGATGTTGGGCATGTATTACAC
>CAMGMW010000074.1 GCA_946059285.1 uncultured Clostridia bacterium | reverse complement strand
GTCCCGACTGAACACCACATTTTCGCCGTCCAGCGACAGATAAGCATCCTCTGAGGTCACAAAGAGGGTATTCAGCAAATGCCTCATAGCTCCTCCAATCTCGCCTTCACATATCCGCTGGCAGAACCGCCGCGCAGAAGCTTGGACAGGCAAAGTTCTTTCAGCGAACAGGCGTTGCAGGCTTTCGTGGGTTTGACTCTGGGCGTATGGCTCCGCTCGTAGAGCACGTGCATTTCCGCAAGGCAGTCCCGGACCTCCCGCCGGAGTTCCCGCGTCAGTTCGACCGTCTCCCGGCGGCGAATCTCACCGTAATACAGAGCGCCCTCCGGGATGTCGCAGCACAACATTTCCTCCATGAAAATGGCCTGGGCGCAGAGCTGCAAAGCGTTGACGGTATCGCCGCGGGGCGAACCGCTCTTGTACTCCACGGGGAAGGGCTGATACAAACCCACCTGCCCATGAAGGGGCACGCCGGCATCTGACCTGCGGAATTTCACCACATCACAGGCGCCGGAAATGCTCAGCATGGGAGAAAAGACGTGCATATCCCGGGTGATCAGCAGATCGCCACGCCGCTCTTTCGAGCCCGCGTCATGGGCTTTTTGATGCATAATCGCCCCGTCGGCGGTCCTCCCTTTTTCTGCCCATTGGTTTCCGACGTGAATCAGTGCCCACTGCCGACGGCAGAACCTGAAGTTTTGAAGCCCGGAGAGAAGCAGATACTCATCCTCGTTATACTCCATTGATAATCTCAGGCGTCAGACCCGGCAGTTCGTCAACCGTGATCACATAATCGTCCACGCTTTCCGGAAGAGCCGCCGTATCCTTTGCGGCAACATGCACGCTGCGATGCACCTTGGCCGACGAATACTGGCCATCCTTGCAATTATGCTCCCACCAATAGAGCTTTACAACTTCCATGGAGCCTTCCGGCCGTGCTGAGGAAGCGTCATTTACAAAGAGCGTCCGAAGGCATTCTTTCAATGTTTCCGCATCCTCCTGTGAATAACCCGTTTTTTCTGCCAGCTGCACATTGACGGAGCCCTTGATTTTATACAGTCCGAACCGCACGAAATGTTTCATGCCCATCGTATCCGATGCCCGCTTTTCGCCCGGTTCGCCGTTGACACTCTTGGTGATTTGAATGGACTCTACTTCGACCGGTGAGACACTGACCGCCTGATGGACGGAAACAGGCCCACGTACACCGACGGAGACACCGCTCTTGTCGTTGCTCTTAAACGCAAACACCTGTCCAAAGCTGCGCACATCCATCCATTTTTCGCAGGCAGTCTGCGCATAGACATCCTTGTCCTTGATGCCCGCGGTTGACGTCGATGCGCGTTCACTCAAGCTCTTGAAGCCGTCGTCACAGCGATCATCGGACTGCACAAAGATCGCATTGCCCAGATCCTGCATGCGGTTGCGGATCTTCCGCTTGATGCAGACATCCGAGATCTCGCCAATGCCGTTATAGTCCGTTCTGGGACGGTTGCCGTTCAACGGATCGCCATTGCTGTTTGCCTTTGTCACGGATACTAATGCCAAAAAGTCGATTTTGTGATTCAGTACTGCCATTGTTTATGCCTCCTCATTGTATTCTTTGGTTTCATTTTTTGCAAAAAATGCATTTCTCTGAAGTTCATACCCCATTAAGTACAAATCAGACAACGGTCTGTTCAGTTCATTCTCCGGAAATTCGCGCAGAATCCCGAAGATTTCTCCAACCAGACGTTCATAGCGATTTGCCTGCCACGCTTCCACGCGGTTGAGATAGGCCTGATGCAAGTGCCGGTTGATCCGTTCAAACACGAAAAACGGCCGCTGTCGGAACTCCGACATAAATTTGACGGCACTCGTTTGTCTCTGCTCCTGGGTTTTGTAATAGTAATCCGCTTCTGCACGCTCCATCGTGGCCAAAAGCCTGCCGTATTGAAAACTGCGATCCTTTGTGTTCAGTTCCCACGCCATTTCATTACCTCCTTGTTTTGTGTCATATCGATATTTCTGGATTGCAGAACAAGCAGTCTGCATCATTCTTCTCCAAACCGGTTCTTCATACGCCTGCGGTGCGGACGCTCGCCGTGTCAGCGCCTTTACGATATCCGCAGGGAATACGCCGCCGCTTATCTTACAATCCAACAGCCGCTGTAAATGCTGGCGTTGGATTCGGTCATCCGTTTCCAAGAAGTTTCCACGCAGCGTCCCAAACGCGCAGTCCACAATCTGAAGCAAAGTCGGAGCCTGAATTCCGTATTTTCCTGCATACCAGCAGCAATGTGCATCCCAATCGTGCATACGCTCCAAGAAAATTTTGAGCGAGATCTCGTTGTAATAGGTAACCGCGAGGCGGCCGGTCGTTGCGGCATCGAAACTCGCCAGAATCACCGGATCCGTATCTTTCAGCTGATGATCGCTCCGAAAGCTCAGCAGCGTACTTTGCAGCTTGTTCCGATAATCGCTCGGCTTGCGCGCCGCTTCATCCTCCTTGCTTCGCATTGCGCGCATAGGCCTCGGGGTGGTTTTGCCTTCCGGATTCCAGCATAGAAAAATGCGATTTCCCGCAAATTCCCGCACTCCCTGTTCGGAAGCCAGCCAGCGTATGGCGTTGTGCGCCTTCTGCGAAGCCTCGTAGCTCACCGTGGCTGCCTGCCATTCTTCCGAAAAACGCCCGCGGTAGGTAAATCCACTCTTATCATTGGCTGAAATCAGTTTTGCGTTTCCATTCACGGGAATAATGCCCTTGGGGTGCTGTGAAGCCGTTGGCTCCCATTGTCCGTTCATCATGCACAGGGCGGTTTTCTGTGTTCGGCTCTCGCGATAATACGCAATGAAGGCTTCAAACAAATTTCGGTTCTTCCAACAGCAAGGCTCCTCGCCGTCGATCCCAAGCACACGCCAGCAAACAAGCTGCTTTTCATTTTCTTTCTTATCCGGTTTAAGGATGCCCCCGTCTATGAGTTCATCAAGAATTGTACCGCCTTCCACATAGGTAATAATTACAGGCAGGAAGGGATGCGTATGTGCAGACTCATTCCACTTTTTGAGTGCTGCAAGAAAACATTCGTGTGCTTCTTTGTTCGTACAGGCAACATATTTTAACTGTTCACAAAGCGGATGTGCCGCATGTCCGCTGGTGCGGCCACCGGATTCCTCCGTAACCGGAATCAGAATTTTCGGTTCGTTTTTTTCAACTTTTCGTGCAGCTATGAACTGCCCCTCTGCATTCAATGTGATTTCAATATTTGCGTTTGTCAGAACATGCCCGATCGGCGCGAGCGGATCCCGTCCCGTCCGATATACACCGATCAAACCGAAATTTGCATCATACGTTTCCACCGCTCTTTGTAAAAGTCCCATCATCTCACCTCGCTGAATTCTCGCAGTCCGGAAAAATTGTCCAGGCACTCGCCAAAGGGTTTCATTTCCATGTTGCGGATCGTCTTGTGCTGCGGACACTGTTCCGGCGGTATAAAAGAGATTACGCCATTTTTCATCACCGGGCTCCAGAATCGAACCGTCATTTTGTCTTTTGTATCTTCTGAATATGCTTCGTCTGCATAGGTGATGCCGTGATACATCGGGCCGAAGGTCAGTTCCGGCGTATCGTCGTAGGCGCCTTTCTCTTCTCCGAATACGCAGGGCTCCACATATCCCTGGCATTCTCTGGTGCCTAAATAAATATCGCGGCGACCTCCTTTGCGGATCATCTTTTTTGCAATCTCATGATGCTTGTTTTCGATGCGATCTGCGGCCAGCTCCGGACGGTTCTCATTCCATTCAAAATGTGCGCGAACCTGATAGCGGCAGTCTTTTAGGTAGGTGTAATAGCTTAGATCATTGCCGCCGTAGTATTTGACAGGACGGATTCCCTTTGTCTCCATCTGAATGGGATTCATCACTCTGACCGCGTCAATGACCCAAATGAAGGTCGGCTTCCAGTAGACAGAATGGAGAATCCCCTTGAGCGCCTCGTAGGTCGGTACCTGATAGGTGCATTTTTCGCCTCCAACACGCATGATTGGGTCTGAAAACAGGGCGTAGTCTCCCGTCACCTGAAACTCTACAATATTGTCGTATTTTGTGTTTTTCATTTTACACCTCCCAAAACATTTGCGAATCTGATGACATCGTCAGCCCGACCTCATCATCGTAGAAGCCATCCGCCAGAACCAGCACGCAGTCGTCGCAGACAGAGATCAGCGCATGATTCTTCTCCAATTGCTTCTTTTGATATTGGTATACACTGACGGTATAGTTGCTCATTTCTTTCAGCACAGATGCACGATGGCTCAAATCAAACCGACATCGTTCCGTGCATAGTTCTTCGACAAGCTGCTTGCCCTTGCCATACGGAAGCAAAACATCGGTGGTATTCTCGTCAAATACGGAGAAATACTCCCCCGCCATCTTGAATGCCTGCCGCAGGAAGAAGGAGTCTATATTTTCGCATCCCTCGTTTGCATATTTTTCGTTGGCTGCCATCAAATCAAACAATGTGGTCCTTTGCTCGCAGATGTAGCAATCTTGCTCTTCGTCCTCCATATCCCGATACAGCGCTTGATAGTAATACTGAATCGATGCATCAGAAGATAGATCTCCGTCAAACCGCTCCGGCGCGCTTTGAAAAGCGTTCATCAGCGCAATGCTTGCGTCCTTGCCGCGCTGGATGTCCCGCAGCATGCCAAGCTTTTCATCCGAACAGTTCACAATATACACAGGGCGAGGCATTTCTGACTCGCCGTTGCGGTTGCATCGTCCGGCGGCCTGTACAATGCTGTCCATTCCGGCCATCAGGCGAAGAACAGAATCAAATGAGATATCCACGCCCGCCTCAATCACCTGTGTTGCAACGCAAAGCACCTTTTCATGCCGTGAAAGAGCCTCCTGCAATGCCGCAAGCGTATCGCGCCGATGCTGCATACACATCGCCGCAGACAGATGGAAGCTCCGATACGCTGATGATTGCGTTTCTTGCAGCAGATGTGCCGCTTCCTTCTTCTGATTGCACACGACCAGCAGGCTGTCGATAGACTCCATTTGTGCGCGGATCAGCGCCGGAAGCTCGTCCAGACGGTGGGATTCAATTTGCCGGAGTTCCGTTCTGTGAAAGACATCCCAGAGCTTCTTGTTATACGGCACCATCTCCGGAGGTGTGCATCGAATCGGGTGCGCAGCTTGATCAAGACTCGGCTGCGTTGCCGAACACAGCACCACCGTCGCGCGGCACTGTTCACTTAAAAACTGAATCGTAAGATTAAAAAGCGTCAGCAGTTTGGCTGGCACGGTTTGAACCTCATCAATGATTATTATGCTGTCACAGAGCGCCTGAAAGCGCCGGATGGCAGTCGTTTTTCCATCAAACAAGGTATTTAAAAGCTGCACCAACGTCGTGATGATAATCGGCGCGTCCCAGCTTTGCACAAGAAGTTCACGTTCGTCCAGTTCTCCCTGTTCCGGTTTCGCCTGCACGACATTGGAATGGTGTTCCAAAATCAACCTGTCATCGCCAACAAACTCGTGGATAACGCCTGCATTCTGCTCCAGAATGGAAAGCAGCGGTGATGTAAAGATGATCCGCCGCTTGTTGAATTGTTTTGCGTGTGCAAGCGCATACCGCAGTGAGCTGAGCGTTTTTCCGCCGCCCGTAGGCACATTGAGCCGATAAATCCCCGGTTCATGTGCCGCGAATGCGCAACAGATCTCAGAAATTGTATGCCGCGCATCTGCAACCGGCGTATCGCAAGGGATTTGCGCCAATTTCTCCTTCATAAAGGCCAGTCGTTCCTTCCATACGGGAACCATATCCTCCGGCCAAATGTGCGGGCTCGTGCCATTCATAAAAGTAGCGGTGTCACGGCGATCTCCTTCAATCACAGAAGACAGGACCAATCGCGCCAGAAGGCCTACTTCAAATGCGTAGTCTTGGTCATGCGCATAGGTATCATCCAATCGTTTGACGATCCGGTTGATCTCCTTGGATGCTTCTGAGAAGTATTGTTCCATCTCTTCGACCGGTATTTCATTGAAAAAGCCTGCAACAGCCTCTTCGTATGACATATCTTGTTTCTGAGATCGATACTGCATTCCGAGACGCTGCGCCGAATCGACACAATCAAATAAGCCGTGGTGCGCACCGATTGCAAAGGCGATCAGTTCAGACGCAATGATTGACGGCAGCTCGTCATCATTTCGATGGTACTTCTCCATCATATAACGGCATCCCTGGAAGGTGTGGATTACACTGCCTCGCTTACCGCCACCGGCGGCAAGGTATTGCTGAAAATCGCCGGTATATTTGCCCATATCATGAAGCAGACCAGCC
>CAMGMW010000073.1 GCA_946059285.1 uncultured Clostridia bacterium | reverse complement strand
GTAGATCTCGGTAACGACGCCGGAACCAACGGTTCTGCCGCCCTCACGGATAGCGAAACGCAGACCCTTCTCGATAGCGATCGGGGTAATCAGCGCAACGTCCATGTCGACGTTATCGCCCGGCATGCACATCTCAACGCCTTCCGGCAGGGAGATAACACCGGTAACGTCGGTGGTACGGAAGTAGAACTGCGGACGGTAGTTGTTGAAGAACGGAGTATGACGACCGCCTTCTTCCTTCTTCAGAACGTATACCTGGCCCTTGAACTTGGTATGCGGATGAATGGAGCCCGGCTTAGCGATAACCTGGCCACGCTCGACCTCGTTCTTCTGGATACCACGCAGCAGGGTGCCGATGTTGTCGCCAGCTTCAGCGTAGTCGAGCAGCTTGCGGAACATCTCGATACCGGTAACAACGGTCTTGCGCGGAGCGTCCATCAGGCCGACGATTTCAACTTCTTCGCCCATCTTGATCTGGCCACGCTCTACACGGCCGGTAGCAACGGTACCACGACCGGTGATGGAGAATACGTCCTCGACCGGCATCAGGAACGGCAGGTCAGACTTACGCTCCGGGGTCGGAATGTATTCGTCGACAGCGTCCATCAGCTCATGGATGCAAGCGTACTCCGGTGCATTCGGATCGGTGGACTCGCACTCCAGAACGCCCAGAGCGGTGCCGCGGATGATCGGAATGTCGTCGCCCGGGAACTCGTAGTCGCTCAGCAGCTCACGGATTTCCATCTCTACGAGATCCAGCAGCTCCTCGTCGTCTACCTGGTCAACCTTGTTCATGAAGACAACGATGTACGGAACGCCTACCTGGCGAGCCAGCAGGATGTGCTCACGGGTCTGCGGCATCGGGCCGTCAGCGGAAGAAACGACCAGGATTGCACCGTCCATCTGAGCAGCGCCGGTGATCATGTTCTTAACGTAGTCGGCATGGCCCGGGCAGTCAACGTGTGCGTAGTGACGATTCTTGGTCTTGTACTCGACGTGAGCGGTGTTGATGGTGATGCCACGCTCCTTCTCTTCCGGAGCCTTATCGATCTCATCATACTTCATAACCTCAGCTTCGCCTTCCAGAGCGAGAACCTTGGTGATTGCAGCGGTAAGGGTGGTCTTGCCGTGGTCGACATGGCCGATGGTGCCAATGTTAACATGAGGCAGGTCTCTTACGTACTTTTCCTTTGCCATTGTTGTTATCCTCCTTTGTATGATAGGGACATAGTCATTACAGACTTATTGTATCTTAATGCCTGCAAAAAAGCAAGCATAACCTTTGGGATTAGCCCTGCTTGTTGCGGCCTGCGATGATCTTCTCCTGAATGGACTTCGGGATCTCCGCGTAGTGGCTCGGCTGCATGACATACTGGCCGCGGCCCTGGGAGCGGGAACGAAGGTCGGTCGCGTAACCGAACATTTCGGACAGCGGAACTGCTGCGGAAATTGCCTGTACAGCACCACGCGGCTCCATGCCCTGAATCTGGCCACGGCGGGAGTTCAGGTCGCCGATAACGTCGCCCATGTATTCCTCCGGAACCATAACGTCGACCTGCATGATCGGCTCGGTCAGAACCGGGTCAGCCTTCTTCATTGCATCCTTGAATGCCATAGAACCGGCAATCTTAAACGCCATTTCAGAGGAGTCGACTTCATGATAGGAGCCATCATACAGGGTAACCTTACAGTCAACAACCGGGTAGCCTGCCAGTACGCCGTTCTGCATAGCGCCCTGGATACCCTGGTTAACCGGCTCGATGTATTCCTTCGGAATCGCACCGCCGACAACCTTGTTGATGAATTCGTAGCCCTTGCCCGGCTCGTTCGGCTCGAGGATGATCTTAACATGACCATACTGGCCCTTACCACCGGACTGACGTGCGTACTTGCACTCAACGTCAGCAGACTTGCGGATGGTCTCCTTGTAGGCTACCTGCGGCTTGCCTACGTTCGCCTCAACCTTGAACTCACGCAGCAGACGGTCGACGATGATCTCCAGATGGAGCTCGCCCATGCCTGCGATGATGGTCTGACCGGTTTCCTCGTCGGTGTAGGTCTTGAAGGTCGGGTCTTCTTCTGCCAGCTTTGCCAGCGCGATGCCCATCTTCTCCTGACCGGCCTTGGTCTTCGGCTCGATGGCCACGCGGATAACCGGCTCCGGGAAGTTCATGGACTCCAGGATGATCGGGTGCTTTTCGTCGCACAGCGTGTCGCCGGTGGTGGTGTTCTTGAAGCCTACAGCTGCAGCGATATCGCCGGAGTATACCTTGGTGATATCCTCACGATGGTTTGCATGCATCAGCAGCAGGCGGCCCAGTCTCTCGCGCTTGTCCTTGGTTGCGTTGAGGACAGAGGTGCCTGCGTCAACGGTACCGGAGTATACGCGGATGAAGGACAGACGGCCAACGAACGGGTCGGTGGCAATCTTGAACGCCAGTGCAGAGAACGGAGCCTCGTCATCGGACGGACGCTCGTCCTCCTCGCCGGTATCCGGGTTGATACCCTTGATCGGCGGAATGTCGATCGGAGCCGGCATGTAATCAATAACAGCATCCAGCAGCATCTGAACGCCCTTATTGCGGTAAGCGGTACCGCAGAGTACCGGTACAAGCTCGTTGGCGATGGTTGCCTTGCGGAGTGCGGCCTTGAGCTCCTCAACGGTAATCTCTTCGCCCTCCAGGTACTTCATCATCAGATCGTCGTCGGTCTCCGTGATGGACTCAACCATGGCGTCGTGGTACTCCTGCGCCTTGTCGAGCATGTCAGCCGGGATGTCCTCATCGCGGACGTCCTTGCCGAGGTCATCATAGTAAACCTCTGCGCGCATCGTCATCAGGTCGATGATACCGACGAAATCGCTCTCGGAACCAATCGGCAGCTGAATCGGAACCGGCTTACACTTCAGACGATCCTTCATCATTTCAACTACGTTGTAGAAGTTTGCGCCCATGATATCCATCTTGTTGACGAATGCCATACGCGGAACCTTGTAGTCGTCAGCCTGATGCCAAACGGTCTCAGACTGCGGCTCGACGCCGCCCTTTGCGCAGAATACGCAAACAGAGCCGTCGAGGACACGCAGGGAACGCTGTACTTCTACGGTAAAGTCAACGTGACCCGGGGTGTCGATGATATTGATACGATGGCCCTTCCAGTGGCAGGTGGTAGCAGCGGACGTAATGGTGATACCGCGCTCCTGCTCCTGAGCCATCCAGTCCATGACAGCGGCGCCTTCGTGCGTCTCACCGATCTTATGCGTACGGCCCGTATAGAACAGGATACGCTCGGTGGTCGTCGTCTTGCCGGCGTCGATATGCGCCATGATACCAATATTTCTGGTTTTTTCCAGTGTAAACTCTCTGGGCATAGTGTTCTCCTTTCGTAAAGCTACCCAATACAGACCAGATTAGAATCTGTAATGTGCAAACGCCTTGTTAGCCTCTGCCATCTTATGGGTGTCTTCACGCTTCTTAACGGCACCGCCCAGGTTGTTCACTGCGTCCATGATTTCGCCTGCGAGTCTCTCAGCCATCGTTCTCTCAGAACGGGCACGGGAGTATTTGGTGATCCAGCGCAGACCCAGGGTCTGGCGTCTCTCCGGGCGAACTTCCATCGGAACCTGGTACGTAGCACCGCCGACACGGCGAGCCTTAACTTCCAGAGACGGCATAATGTTATCCATTGCCTCAGTAAATACTTCTAACGGATCGCGGCCAGTCTTCTCCTTCACGATGTCAAAAGCACCGTAAACAACCTTCTGGGCTACGCCCTTCTTACCGTCGAGCATGATCGAGTTGATCAGCTTGGTAACGAGCTGGGAGCCGTAGAGCGGATCCGGAAGAACTTCTCTCTTGGGAACAAATCCTCTTCTTGGCACGATACTTCCCTCCTTCACAAAAAAATGATTTCATAGGTACTTCAAAAGCCACCCCTGGCTTTTGTCATCGCCTGTCCGAGGAGTCTGAAACAAATCTATTCAAACACGCTCAGGACAAAGCTTGTTCTGCTTTGCTGAACCAAAAGTGTTCAAGTCAAACGCACGGGTTAAGTGTGGGTTTTGATTTGGGCTTTTGTTTACTTGCCCGGCTTCGGACGCTTCGCGCCGTACTTGGAGCGGGCCTGATGGCGGTTTGCAACGCCCTGGGTATCGAGGGAACCGCGGATGATGTGGTAACGAACACCAGGAAGGTCCTTGACACGGCCGCCGCGAACCATAACGACGGAGTGCTCCTGCAGGTTGTGGCCGATGCCCGGGATATAAGCGGAAACTTCCATACCGTTGGTCAGCTTAACACGAGCGACCTTACGCAGTGCGGAGTTCGGCTTTTTCGGGGTCATGGTCTTGACAGTAGTGCAGACGCCTCTCTTCTGCGGGGACGGCTGGCTGGTTGCCTTCTTCTTCAGGGAGTTCAGACCTACCTGAAGAGCCGGAGCGGTAGACTTGTACGCTACTTCCTGTCTGCCCTTGCGAACGAGCTGGTTAAAGGTTGGCATTTAACTGGCACCTCCTTAAATAAGAATGAATAGATTTATTTCAGCGGGAGTTTGTCCCGTTAAAATCGGACTTATTCTGTGACCGCGACAACGGCAGCGCCGACGGCGATGCCGACCGCCTCGCCCAGCTGTTTCATGGACGAAACCCCGGTCACTTCGACATTGTGCTGCTCACACAACGCCCGGATAGGGTCGGTAATCCGCCGCTCTGCGTCCGCGGCAATGAATACCTGCTTTGCGCCGCCGTCACGGATGACTTTCTTAGACTGCTTGACACCGACGACTTTTGCCGCCGAAGACAGCTCTGAGAGCATAACGATACCTCCTTATCGCATACCCGTTTATTTTACCCCATGAACCCCCTGTTGTCAATCTTTTTTTCTTCGATTTTACAAAGCAGAAAACAGCATTCCCTCTCAGCCGGGTTTTATTCATACATTTGCACAAACCGGTAAAATTTTTTTGAAAAGCCGGGGAAACCCGGGCAAAAAAACGCATGCAGGAGGCGTCCTGCATTCCTGCAATGTGTCACCGGAACAGGCCTTTGAGATCGTATAGCAGCCCCTTATCCCACGCCTTGTCATACTTCGCCTGCTTTTCACTCGCCTGATACACTGCATTGTGATATCGCAGATATCCGCCGGACAGAAAGCCGAACGAAAACACGGCCGCCAGCGTAACGGAGATCAGCTGCCTGCGCGCGGCAGGGCGGTCGGCAATCCATTGCCACAGGGCAAAGACTGCATATGCCCCCACCAGTACGATCAGCAGCGGCAGCGCCAGTTCCCCGAAAAACGAGTCGAGTTCCACATCCTTACAGTATTTGCGCAGCATCAGATCGCGGCGCGCAACGGAAACACAAATGACAAGCATAGCTGCGGTCACAGCGGAACAGCCGTATTTCCAGTATTTGTCGTTCTTCATGGTTTTATCCCTCATACCAGCCAGTTTTCCGGATTTTCTGCCAGATTCTCAATATCCCGGAAGGCCTTTGCCGCATGCCAGCCGTCTGCCGCCGCGTGGTTGAGCGAAAGCGAGACCGGCAAAAGCAGTCTCCCATCGCGCGCGTGCCACTTCCCCATCAGGAAAATCGGAAACAGCATTTGTGGCGCAGTATAGGTATCGCAGCCGTGCCCGGTAAAGCTGAGCCATGGCAGCATGGACAGCGATGTAAAATTGTCCGGCCTGCCCGCCTTTGCTTTGACCCCCTTCACCCCGGCATATTTTCCCATGTCTTCCGCAGCCTGTGCATAAAACACGCGAAAATCATCGTTCCATTCCGTCCAGATATCGGAAAACGTATGGTCATCCTCATGAAAAATCGTGTACGACGGCACACAGTACTCCCAATAGCCCGGATTGCCGTCAGCATCTGTCGCCATGCGCAGCTCCATTGTGTCATTGACCACGCGCATGACCATCCAAAGCGCCACAGGATAAAATCTGAGCTTTTTCTGTTTCACATGTTGATGCAGTGCGGTGATATCAATCTCATAATTCAGGTTGTAGCGCGTGCGCACAACGTCGGTATAATACCGGAAATGCTCCGCACGCGGCCAGGTTTTACAGTCCAGCGGATGAAACAGCATCGTTCTTCGCCTCCTGCTGACAGTATACCATACCCGCAGGAGATTCGCACGCACTTGTTCGGCCACTGTCTGCGCCAAATCAATCGCACTTGCAGAAATATAAAAGAAATTGAAAAGAAGTTAGGGCGTATCTGAAAAGAAGCATAACAGAAGTATAACAGAAGCATAAAAAAGTATAGGTATAAACAGAAAAACAGACGCTGTGCGCGTTTGCACAGCGTCTGCCTGTATCTCGTTGTACCACAAACCGGAAATCCTCGCCAGCCGGCGGACCGGTATGTCCGCCGGCACGGGTTCGCGCGGGAGCGCGCGGAAAGGTTTTCTTTTGCCTACTTTTCTTTTCCTCAAAAAGAAAAGTACGGTACGGTTAATCC
>CAMGMW010000072.1 GCA_946059285.1 uncultured Clostridia bacterium | reverse complement strand
GGATCTCATTCTCCTCGAAAGCCAGGTGATGGAAGATGAATGAAAAACTAGTAAATCTTGATGAATTCAATATGTCGGAGGAGGAGCTGTTTTCTCCCATCGATAACACCAGCGTGGATTCCGAGAAGATCACTGCGCCCCGCTATTCCTATTGGCGCTCTGTTTTCCGCGTTTTCTTCCGCAAAAAAATTAACATCATTATCCTTTCCATCCTTGCAATTCTGATCATTTTTGCCTATGTCTACCCGCTATTCTCCGGATATGACCGTTTCAGCAACCTTTTGGATTCTGCAGGTAAGCATTTGCGTCCGGCAGCGGCAATGGCGAAGTATGGAAAGAATATTCACTGGATCCTCGGCACGGGCGGTTCCGGCGAGTCTACCTTTGACGCGATTTGGAGCGGTTCTCAGATTTCTCTTTCGCTGGCGTTCATCTGCGCTGCCATCAACTTGACGGTTGGTGTAGCCGTGGGCGCTGTTTGGGGCTTCTCCAAAAAGATCGATCTGATCATGACCGAGGTCTATAATACCATTGGCAATCTGCCCTATCTACTGATCATTGCCGTCATGGTCATGATCTTTTCCCCCAGCTTCTGGGCGCTGGTCTTTGCGATGACGATTACAGGATGGCTGTTTATCGCCTACTTTATCCGAACGCAGGTGATCATCATCCGCGACCGCGAATACAACCTTGCGTCAAAATGCCTTGGCACTTCCACAATCCGTATCGCGATGAAGAACATTCTTCCGTTCATGACCTCTGTCATTGTAACACTGGCGGCTACGGAGATCCCCTCGTATATTTCTTCTGAGGTTTTCCTGTCCTACATTGGCTTGGGTCTGTCTGACGTCTCCCTCGGTAAGCTGATCTATTTGGCGGAAAGCGCCATGGTCACACCCGGCTGGGAATTCGAGTTCTGGAGCCCGCTGGCGGTTACCATGATCATTACCGTGGTGCTGTATGTGGTTGGACAGAATTTGGGCGATGCATCCGACCCGAGAACGCATATGTAAGGGGGCGGCAGTATGGAAGATAAGAAGGTTTTATTGTCCATCAAAGACTTGAAGGTCAAGTTCCGCGTCCGCGGCAGAATTTTGACCGCCATCCGCGGCGTTTCATTGGATGTATACGAAAATGAATCCATTGCCATCGTGGGCGAATCCGGTTCCGGTAAATCCGTGTTCACCAAGACCTTTGCAGGTATGCTGGACAGCAACGGTTTTATCGATGAGGGTCAGATTATTTTTGCCGATGATGAGCTGGCGGATACGACCGTACACCTCAACGTTCTGAGCAGGGCGATGATCAGATTTGCCCATAAGAAGCTCAATGCCTATTCCAAACTGGAATTAGGCGCTGAAACCTATCGCAAAATTTTGAATTTGCAGTCTGAAAAGAAAGCAAAAACAAGCATCAGCACGGAAGACCGGCACAAAATTGACGCTGAAATTGCTGAGCTAACCTATCAAAAGGTGGAGGCAACCAACCTCAAGCAGACCATTGATCCCTCCAAGGAAAAAGAGCGGCTGAAGGAAGTCAATGCCGAAATCAAAGCACTGAAGGCGAAAATCAAAACGCTTGAAACCGAGAAGGCAAAGATCATCAAGGCGCATAAGCGGGCGGCAAAGAATGATTCGGAATACTTCAGCCACTACCACAAGGAAATGGCGGCGCTGAAGGCAAAACGTGCCGAAGAAACAGGAAAAGAGATTTCTGCCGAAATTTCAGAGCGTAATCTGATTATTGCGAAGGAAATCTATCTTTCCGTCGGCAGATATAGTCTGCGCAAACAGATTGCCCTGATTTCAAAACTGCTGAAGGCGTTTAAGACTGCTCAGAAGCTCGGCATCGACCTGACGGACGAAAATGAACGCAACGGTGTGTTTGACAACGTTGTTTTCCGGGTACGCTATCTGGATGAGACGGAATCCACCCTGCATGGCACCTGTATCATCAATCTGGCGAAAATCCAGTACGCAAAGGACTGGAGCCAGATTCGCGGCAGTAAGATTGCAACCGTATTCCAGGATCCCATGACCTCGCTGAACCCTATCATCACCATCGGCAAGCAGATCACCTCTATCATCCTCAAGCACCAGAATTGCTCTGAGATTGAGGCAAGATCGCGCGCCCTGATGCTGATGAAGAAAGTCGGCATTCCGAATGCAGAAAACCGTTTTGACGATTATCCCTTCCAGTATTCCGGCGGTATGCGGCAGAGAATTGTAATTGCCATTGCGTTGTCCTGCCAGCCAAAGATTTTGATCTGCGACGAACCGACCACCGCATTGGATGTGACGATTCAAGCGCAGATTTTGAAGCTGCTGAAGGATCTGCAAAAGGAATTCAATTACACCATTGTCTTCATTACCCATGACCTTGGTGTTGTTGCCAATGTTGCAGACCGCGTGGCGGTTATGTATGCCGGTCAGATTGTGGAGCTGGGTAGTGTGGAAGAGGTCTTCTATGACCCGCGGCACCCGTATACCTGGGCACTGCTGTCTTCTCTGCCGCAGCTTGCGCAGAGAAACACAAAACTCTATTCCATTACCGGTACGCCACCCTCCCTGTATAACAAGATCGTGGGCGATCCGTTCGCGCCGCGGAACCCGTATGGACTGAAGATCGATACACTGAAGGAGCCGCCGATGTTCCAGATCAGCGAAACGCACTTTGCAAAGACATGGCTGCTGGATCCGAGAGCACCGAAGGTCGAAAAGCCAGAGGCCATTCAGGATATTCACGGGAAGCTTATCAGAGCATTTAATATTTAAGGAGGGTCAGGCTGTGAAGAAACAAGAGCAAGTGAAAGCAAAGCGTTTGCCGGAGCATGGCCCAATCGATGAAAATGGCAGAGAGGTACTCCTGTCATTAAAGAATGTGGACATCACCTTTGGCAAGGGCGACAGCGCAGTCCGTGCCGTCAAGAATGCTTCTTTTGATATCTATAAGGGCGAAACGTTCTCGCTGGTGGGCGAATCCGGCTCCGGTAAGACCACCATTGGACGCGCTGTGATCCGCGTCAATCCCTGTGCAAATGGTGAGATCCAGTATAAGGGCGTCCGTATTTCCGGAAAAATCCCCCGTTCACTGGACCGTGAGGTCATCCGTAATATCCAGATGGTGTTTCAGGATCCTGCCGCGTCGCTGAATGAGCGCGCAACGGTGGAATATATCATTTCCGAGGGCCTGTATAACTTCCATCTTTATAAGGATGAAGCTGATCGCATCAGCAAAGTTGAAAAGATAATTGAGGAAGTCGGTCTGCTTCCGGAGCACTTGACCCGCTATCCGCACGAATTCTCCGGCGGTCAGCGCCAGAGAATCGGTTTGGCAAGAGCAATGGTGATGGAACCGGAGCTTGTGGTTGCGGACGAACCGATCTCCGCGCTGGATGTTTCCATCCGCGCTCAGGTTTTGAACCTGTTGAAAAAGTTCCAGCGCGAGCGGGGAACGACCTATTTGTTTATCGCGCACGACCTGTCTATTGTCCGCTTTATCTCTGATCGCATTGCTGTCATCTATAAGGGTGACATTGTCGAGGTTGCGGATGCCGAAGAGTTGTTTAACTTCCCGCTTCATCCCTACACCCATTCCCTGATTTCCGCCATTCCGATCCCCGATCCAAAGCTGGAGAAGAATAAGGTGCTCTACACCTATGATCCTTCGATCCACGACTACAGCGAGGACAAGCCGGAAATGGTCTGCATCGGACACAATCACTATGTCTACGGCAACAAAAAGGAAATCGAGGAGTACAAAGCAGTCCGCGAGAAGAATATCCCGTTGAAGTCTGTGACAATTCTTGACCCGAATGATCCGCAATACGCGGAACAGAAAAAAGGGGAAACAGAACCCAGCAATGAGCCGATCCTTGAAACACCGCCGCATGATACAGGCAGTTTCTGGTACAAATTCTTTTCCTTCTTCCTGCCGATTCTCGGCTTGATCGCGGGTGTGCTGTTTAAGAGAAAGCACTATATCCGCAATTTCAAAGCCTGCAAAAAGGGTGCGATTGCCGGCTTGGTTACCTTTGGCATCATTTTGCTGATTTTCGGTATTCTCCTGCTGCTGGCGTTGATTTAATGGGAAAAACGACAAGTTCTGTCATTTGGAGTTTTTATGAATCGATATGACAAGCGTGACAAAATGCCCCGGGTCAAACCGGTGCAGAAAATTGAACTGTCGGAAAAGCATTTTAATCTAAAGCTGATTCTGGTTGTGGCGTTTCTGGCAATCGGCGTTACGCTCATTATCTATGCGCTGATGCAGGCGTTGTCCACAGACCCCGGATGGCAGGATATTGAAGTCAACTCCTCGAAGGAGGAAAACTGCAGTGCTGAGTTTGTATTCCGATACTATCTGGGCGGCAGCGGTATCTCCTCCTCCAAAGAGTACAAGCAGATTTCCGCTCTCTATACCGATGCGACGGTGAAAGCGCACCAGCTTTTTAACAGCGAAAAGACGTTCGATGATACGCATAATGTGTGCTATATCAATGAGCACGTGAATGAAGTCATTGAGGTTGATGCGGTACTCTATCAGGCATTTTCACTGCTGCAGGAGTATGATAACCGATGCCTGTATCTGGCGCCGATTTACGCGGACTACAACAATATGTTCTACAGCAGCTTTGACTATGAGGCGGAAAACTTTGACCCATATTTGAATGAGGAAACCGCCAAGTTCTTTTCGGAGGTCGTTGTGTATATCAACGACCCGACGCAAATTGAACTGGAGTTGTTGGGAGACAATCAAATCCGTCTGAACGTGTCGGAGTCATATCTCCGGTATGCGGAGGAAATGGGCATCACATCCTTTATCGACTTTTTCTGGCTGAAGAATGCGTTCATCATTGATTATCTGGCAGATGTGATGACGGAAAACGGCTATACACTCGGCGTGATTTCCAGCTATGATGGATACAGCCGCAATCTGGATCAGCGGGATACGACCTATGCCCTGAATCTGTTTGACCGTGTCGGTCTGAGCATTTATCCTGCGGGCGTCATGACCTACAGTCAGCCTGTGAGCATAGTCTTTTTGCGGGATTTTGCAATGTCGAGTCTGGATGTGCAGCACTATTATGAGAGGGAAAACGGCGAAGTCCGTTCTGCGTATATTGATCCGACGGACGGTTTGTGCAAGAGTGCCATCAGCAATTTGGTAGGGTATTCGCGCACGGCCGGCTGTGCGGAAACGGTGCTGAATCTGATTCCGATCTACATTGCCGATGCACTTGACACTGAAATGCTGTATGAGCTTCCACAAAAGAAGATTGAATTCCTCTACTGTGCGGATGCGGTCATTTTCTACAGCGACGCTTCGGTGACAATCAGCGAGTTGTACGACAACGGACAGGTACGCTACAGCCTCTCCTATGTCGGAAAATGAAAAAACGGGCGTGTTATAAATCACGTCATGTCATTGCAGGAGCAGCTTTATCGCTCTGAAATTCCCGAACAGCGTGTTCCGCTTCGGGATGACATGATTGACGAATTTGTAACACGCCCGTTTTTGCGCAAAAATGCAGCACAGAAGGATATTTCTTGACAGGAAATCCGTGCAGCGGTATAATATTTCTACAAAATGAGAGCGGATGCTTTATAATAAAGAGCTTTAAAGCTTTTTATAGCGCCGCAGGCACGTCAAGAACTGGCGGTCTGCCGCAAAAGGGTGACGCAAACTGCGGTGCCTTTCTGATAAAAATTATAGATTTTTATCAGAAAATAGTATAAAAAGAGGGGGAGATTTATGAGCCAACAAATCAGGTATTATGCCAGCAGAAAGAATGCTCTGACGTGGATCGCGGCGATCCTTGCGCTTGGGTCGATCACTATGCAAATCCTGTCACTCTGCTTCGGCGGCGCTGCGCAGATTTCAACCGTAAATATCTGGTTCCAAAAGGTGCTGCCAATTGCCGCAGAGGTACTGTTTGTGGTGTTGCTGCTGCTTTGCGGCGAAACATCATTTTACCGTCTGACGACTCCGTTTTTCTTCGGCTGTGTCTATTTCGGTCAGGTCGCGCTGGATCTGCATCTGCACGGCGGCTATGCACTGTTTGGCTATATGCGCTATGTGATAGTCTGCTGGATTCTGTACCTGCTGCTGTATCTGCTGTTTCGCCTCACGGTGACAGGACGCATTAAGCAGGGATGGATATTCCCGCTGGTGATGCTGCTGCCGCTGACGGTTGTGGCATACGATTTTGCTGTTGAATGTAGCACGATATCAACATTCTATCTCTTCGAGAAGATTTCCAATTGCCTGATGATTGCCGCCATGCTGACGGCAGGGCTGGCGATGCGTCAATTCCGCGACGGAAAGTATCACAAGACCTGGGGGGATCGTTCCGACGGACGCCGTTTGCGTACTATTGATGGAATGTCGGTGGTTGCCGATTACATCGTGCCAAACCGGAACGGTGCGTCAAACTCGATTCGTGTTAAGGGCTAAATTTCA
>CAMGMW010000071.1 GCA_946059285.1 uncultured Clostridia bacterium | reverse complement strand
GCCGGAGATCAGAATTACATCGCGCACCTGCAGACGGGTACGGTCCACCACTGCGGTCAGAGCCGGCTGTAAACCAAAGGAAAGCGCCGTTGCCGCCCCGATGATCACGCCGGTAGCGGTGTTGCTTAGCCCGGTATCCAGCAGATACCGGTTGGCATAGGTGAATAAAATGCCGTAAATGCCCCATAAGGCTGCCTGCAGCAGGGAATACCGCCCCGTTGCCTGTTTTTTCATAGATGACGCCTCATTTCAGTCGTTCAAAATACCATGCCGCCAGCAGATCGACGACCTCGCCGTAGGACTGGCTGCCGGATTCCACGGAAAACGCCTTGAGATATGTATCATAGACCTTCTCCGAAACCGCGCAGACCGCTTCGTTTTCCAGCTCGTCATAGTGTGCACGTGAGGCGGCAAAATCCGTTTTTAGCGGTTCGGATACTTGTGCCCAGACCTCGGCAGCGGTGTCGGGGTCTGCACGGTGAAGTGCGTTGTAGCAGTAGATAAACGCGGAATAGTAACCGGAGTAGTGGAAATCTGCGCGGGTGTTTTCCGTGCAGGCCAGGAATGCTGCGAAATTTGCCTCATTTTCCCGAGCAAACGCCATGCGGTGGGCGACCTCGTGGCACATAGTAAAGGGGACGGAGGCGGAAAAAGTGGTGGTGCTGACGCAGCTTTCTCCGGTAAAGGCGATAAAAATGCCGGTAGTGCCTGTTGCACCGAACAATTTGCTGCTGAGCAGCTTCTTCACGCCGACATCGGAGCCGTCGAAGCATGGCATGGATTGCGCCAGCGTGCGATAGGCCGCTCCGGCGGCCTCCGACAGTTCCGAAAAATCGGCGGCGACGGTTACGCCGTTGGCGTCCCGCGGTACGGCAAGCGCCGCTTCGTTTGCCTGCGCCAGATAATATTCCGTCGCTTCCCGAAGCTCCGACACGGTGTATTGTCTTACTTGCAGCCCCAGACGCTCCTGCATCGGAGGCGCAAAATAGTTCAGGCCCCAAACCGTGATAAAAAAGAAGCAGCCGATGCTGACCGTCAGCAGCACTCCCGTCAGCCAGCGCAAGAAGCGGTGCTTTGCAAGGCAGATAATCAAGGTAACGATCAGTGTGATCGCCAAAATGCAGACCAGCACCTCCCAAATCGCGATGGGAAGCACAGAGGAAACGCCGGCCAGATAGCCCAGCGCGGTGCGTGAAAATTTCGGATAAAAGGAAAATACAAGGGCGTTCCATTTCTTCGCCGCAAGAACCATTCCTCCGATCAAAACGAGCAAAACGCCGGAGGAAATCAGGCGGCGTACAGGTTTCATCATAATTGTTACCTCAAAAGAGCGCGAAACAGAGAGACACCGGTCTGCAATACCGCTTCATCAAAGTCAAATTCGGGTGAGTGCAGCGCCGTCCCACCGGTGCCCAGGAGGAAAAACACGCCGGGAACGCGAAGCTGATATTCGGAAAAGTCCTCTGTGATAAAGGTCGGCTCGACCTGCGCGATAGGGAAGCGCTGGCGCGCCTGCGCCAGCAGCGCGGCATCGTTGGTCACGGGGGGATAGCCCTCGCTGCGATCCAGCGTTACGGTAGCGCCGTATTGCGCTGCGACCTCAGCGGCAATTACTTCCGCCTGCGCCCAAAGCGCGGAAAATACCGTGTCGTCAAAGCAACGCAGGGAGCCCTCCAGACGGCTGTATCCGGAAACGGCGTTTCGCGCCGAGCCGCTTTCCATCCGCCCGAAGCGCAGCAGGCACGGTTTTCCCTCGGCCAGCGTATACAGTCTGCGGATCAGCTCCGTGGCGGCAAGCAGGGCGTCACTTCCCTCATGATAGCGTGCGAGATGCACCGATTTTCCGTATATTTCTGCCGTCAGCTCGCAGGAGCGCGCCATCATACCGCCGGCGCGGGAGGCGACGCAGTGCTTCGGCAGAGAGGGCCAAAGATGCAGTCCATAGATTCTTGTTACATGATATTGCTCCAGCACACCACTGCGGCATATAGCGGCGGCACCGCCGGTGGTTTCCTCGGCGGGCTGGAAGATCAGAAGCACGTTGAACGGCGGGACCTCCTCCGGGGCACTCAGATACTGTGCCAGCCCCAGCAGGATCGCCATGTGTCCGTCATGCCCGCAGGCGTGCATGCAACCCGGGTGGCGGGAGGCAAAGGAAAGACCGGTCGCTTCCGTGATGGGCAGTGCGTCCATATCGCTGCGGAAAGCGACGGTTTCCGTACGATGAAAGTCGAAATAAGCACACACCGCGTCAGCCCACGGTGAAAACAGTGTGCAGCCCAGCGGCATCAGGCACTGACGCAGATACGCTGCCGTTTCCGGCAGGCGGCGATCCAGCTCCGGGATCTCGTGCAGTGCGCGGCGATATGCAGACAGCATGCGTTAGCCTCCTTTTTGGCTTCCCTGCAGGACGGACAGGGCGTGCAAAAATTCCTCCGGAAGCGGGCAGGAAAATGTCATGCTTTCTCCCGTCCGGGGGTGCAGGAAGGTCAGCTCTCTGGCGTGCAGACACTGCGAATGAAGTCCCAGCTCCGGCTTTTTCACGCCGTAGAGCGGATCGCCTGCGATGGGGTGGTTCAGATATGCCATGTGGACACGAATCTGATGCGTCCTGCCGGTCTCCAGACGGCAGCGCAGGTGGGTATACTGCCCGTAGCGGGCAATGACCTCCCAATGCGTCACGGCGGGACGGCTGTTTTTCTCCGTCACCGCCATTTTTTTCCGGTCGACGGGATGCCGACCGATCGGCGCATCAACCGTACCGCTGTCCTCTCGGAAGCCGCCCCGGACAATACATTCATAGGTGCGGCGCAGAGAGTGGTCCTTGAGCTGCCCGGACAGAGCGTGATGGGCGAAGTCGTTCTTTGCCACAATCAGCAGCCCGGACGTGTCCATGTCGATGCGGTGGACGATGCCGGGGCGCTTTTCGCCTCCGATGCCGGAGAGCGAGTCGCCGCAGTGGTACAGCAGGGCGTTGACCAGCGTGCCGTCCGCGTGCCCCGATGCCGGATGGACGACAAGCCCCTTGGGCTTGTTGACCACCAGAATGTCCTCGTCCTCAAAAACGATATCCAGCGGAATATCCTGTGCGGCAACATCTGTTTCCCGCAGCTCCGGCAGAGTTACGTCATATTCTTCGCCCGCCGCGGTTTTGGCATTCTTTTTCAGAATCTCGCCGCAGCAGCGTACATTCCCCTGTTCCAGCAGCCGCTGAACGGCGCTGCGGGTTAGATCGGGGAGCATACGGGTCAGAAATACATCTACCCGTTCCCCGGTAACATCAGCCTTCAGCTTCATCGATCTTTTTGCTCCGGCCGGAAAACAGTATATAGACCACCAGAGCGAGACAGCCGCAGGTGATGAAGCAGTCTGCCACATTGAATACGGGGAAGCGGATGAAGTCCAGACAGATCATATCCACGACCCGCCCCGTGGCAATGCGGTCAATCAGATTGCCGATGGCGCCGCCCAGAATCGCGGCAAGACAGATAAACTCAAATTTCTTGGTGATCCACTTTTTCCAGATCATGACACCGAGGAGCACCACAAACACCACCGCCATCACAATGAACAGCCAGGTCTGCCCCTCCAGCATGGACCATGCCGCGCCGGTGTTTTCCTCATGGGTGATATGAAAAATACCGAAAACGCTCGCTCCGTCTGCATGCAGCGGGAGGTTTTGCACCGTCAGCCATTTGGTCCACTGGTCCAGACCGACGATCGCCGCAACAAATACGGTCAAAATCGCGTAAAACACAAAATCAGCTTCCTTCCTGTTCGTTCGGGATCAGCGCGCCGGTGAACAGCCGTCAGACACGCTCGGCGGCTTCGATGACGTGCTTCATCAGCACGGAGGTGGTCACGCTGCCTACGCCGCCGGGGACGGGCGTGATGGCGGCGACAATCGGTTCAACTTCGGAGAATACCGCGTCACCGGCAATGGCGCCCATGCCGCCTTTGCTGTTGGGCTTGTTTTCGTCCCAGTTGATCGAAACGTCGATCACGATCTGCCCTTCACGGACAAATTCCTTCGTGAGGGAATGCAAAACGCCGGCGGCCGAAACGATGATATCCGCTCTGCGGCAAAGCTCTGCCGTGTTGACGGTCTTGGTGTGGCAGACGGTCACGGTGGCGTTTCTGCTCATCAGCATCATTGCGACGGGCTTGCCGACCACCAAACTGCGTCCGATCACAACGGCGTTTTTACCTTTGCAGTCGATGCCGTAGTGGTCCAGAATCTCCATACAGGCAGCCGGTGTGCAGGGCGCAAAGCCCAGATCACCTCGCCCTTCAAATACACCGGCGTTGGACAGGTCGGTCATGCAGTCCACGTCCTTTTTGGGGTCGAGACGGTTGCAGATCTCATCGCTGTACGCCCTCAAATGCTTGGGCAGCGGACGGAAGAGCAAAACGCCGTGGACAGTGCGGTCCGCATTCAGACGGTCAATGGCCTCCAGCACCTGTTCCTTTGACGCCTCCTCTGGGAGGACGAGCTTTCTGACATCGATCCCGATCAGTTCCGCACGCTTGATCGCGCCCTTTTCATAGGAAAGATCGGAGGGATTTTCGCCGATGCGGAGGATGCCGAGGGTGGGGGTAATGCCCTTTTCCTTCAGGGCGGCGGCGCGAAGCTGTAATGCCGCATTCAGAGCGTCGGTAACTTCCTTGCCGAGTAATTGCATTGTATTTCCCTCCCTGTTATTCCAAAAAGCCGTTTTTTACGGTTTCAAAAATTTCGTCCGCCTGCCTGCCGCAGCGATCGAGCAGCGTGAGGCATTTCTCGTTCAGCGTCTGCGCATAGGCACGGTCCTTCAGGGCTTTCGTGTTGATCAGCACGTTCAGGGACGCCGCCTGCAGGGCAGATTTGACGATCACCGCGCCGCAGCCCGCGTCAGAGACGGCGAGGCGGCTGCCCTTCGCGGCGAACACGGCGATGGCGTCGAGCGCTTCGCAGCATAGCTCCATGATACGGATGGGGACCTTGCAGGCCAGAACCGTGGCTTCCTCCAGAACACGTGCACGGTCGGGATCGTCCTTCGGAATGCTGTAGGCTTTCGCCAGAGGGAGAAAGCCCTCGGCATCCGCGGGGACTTGATCGAGCAGCTCGGCTTGCAGCGCGTCACATTTTGCCATCAGAGCAAGAAGCTCTTCCTCCACGTCGGCGTATTTCTTTTTTCCGACGGTGAGGCTGCCGACCATGCGACCCAACGCCGTGCCGACCGCGCCAACCAGGGCGGCAGCGCCGCCGCCGCCGGGCGTCGGCTCTTTGGAGGCAAGAACCTCTACAAACTTGCGGCAGGATACCGTTGTCATATCCATCAGAACGTCATTCCTTTCTTTTCCCGGGTGGAATCTGCCGGGGATTTTCATTTGTCATCGCAGGGAGCTGCGTTTGCATTTCAGCAGCGCCTGTAAATTTCGGTTGCCTGACGGCACTCGGTCCGATTTGTCAAAACCGCTTGCTTTCCTTTACGGCAAGTGCGTCGCAGCGGTTGTTCTTTTCATTTTCTGCGTGCCCCTTGACCCAATGCCACGTCACTTCGTGACGCTCCAGCAGCGGAAGCAACTGTTCCCAAAGATCCACATTCAGCGCGGGCTTCCGGTCAGCCTTGATCCAGCCCTTGCTTTTCCACGCATAGACCCAGCGCTTTGTCACGGCATCGCAGACATATTTGGAATCGGTGTACAGATGCACCTTGCACGGCTCTCTGAGTGCACGCAGAGCGGAGATCACGCCGGTCAGCTCCATACGGTTGTTGGTGGTCTGCGCCTCGCCGCCGGACAGTTCCTTTTCCTGACCGTTCCATTCCAGAATCGCGCCCCAGCCGCCGGGACCGGGATTGCCGGAGCAGGCGCCGTCGGTATAAATGGTTACTTGTTTCATACAGCCTCGTTGTTTCGCGGGCGGGGATTGGTCTCCGCCCCTATGGATTTATTCGTCCATTTTCAGGACTGCCATGAATGCCTCTGACGGCACGGACACCGTGCCGAAGGTACGCATGCGCTTCTTTCCTTCCTTCTGCTTTTCCAGCAGCTTCTTTTTTCGGGTGATGTCGCCGCCGTAGCACTTGGCAAGCACATCCTTGCGCAGAGCCTTAATGGTCTCCCGTGCGATGATCTTGCCGCCGATGGCAGCCTGTACGGGAATCTCGAACATCTGGCGCGGGATGTTCTCCTTGAGCTTTTCGCAGATGCGTCGCGCACGGGCATACGCATTGTCTGAGAAAAGGATGAACGAAAGTGCATCGACAATCTCGCCGTTGAGCAAAATATCCAGCTTGACCAGCCGTGACGGGCGGTAGCCCTCCAGCTCGTAGTCCAGTGAGCCGTAGCCGCGGGTGCGTGATTTGAGCGCGTCAAAAAAATCATAAATGATTTCATTGAGCGGCATGTCATAGTGCAGCTCCACACGCCCCTCGTCCAGATACGCCATGTCGCGGTATTCGCCGCGGCGCTGCTGACAGAGCTCCATGATGTTGCCGACA
>CAMGMW010000070.1 GCA_946059285.1 uncultured Clostridia bacterium | reverse complement strand
ATTTTGAAACTTGTCCTTGTGAACGCCGGCCGCCGGTGCTATGATGAACACATAGGCGACAAAAAATTCGCACAAGATATGGTATTTTATGGACAGGAAATCCGCGGACGCAGAGAAATCGCAACGGCTGTCATATCATCCTCTGCTGAAATACCCGCAATCAGCAGTGCAGCCAGTTCCCGCGGAGAGTCCCCGGAAAACGCCGCGATCGCGGACTCCGTCTCCTCTTCGCTTGCCCCATCACTTACCAGTACCAGCATCTCCCCCCGACGCAGGGACAGCCTGTAACGCTCCGGCGAGTGGTCTCCTCCCACACCCACTCCCGGCGGCAGAGCGGCTGTCCCGATTTTTCTGACCCTTTCGCCTTCGCGTAAGTACGAGGGGGCAGAGCCCCACTTATACAGCTCCGCTTCCGCGTGCTCCAAATCGATTCGTAGCAGGTCCACCGTTGCAAAGCAGCCAGTGCCCCGCAGAAGATAGGTGCCGTTGACGATACGCAGCGCGGATTCCGCCGAGATACCGCCGTTGAGAAGGCGGCGGATCAGGCGGATTGTATCATTGCTGAGCGCGGCTGCCTCCATGCCGGTCCCCATGCCGTCGCACAAAACGACATAATAGTCCGACCGTACGCCTGCGAAACAGGTCCCGCGGTCTCCGTTGACGGCGTTTCCATCTTTTCCTGCGGTGCTGATTCCGATCACAGGCTGATAGATCGGTTTGGGGCGTTCCGGAGCCTGTAGCTCTGCCTGCATATCCCGCAGGTATTCCGCCACGCATGAAAACTCCTCCGCTACAATTTGCCGGCTTTCCTGCAATTCAATACGGTAGCGGCGGCGAAACAGCATTCCCTCCAGTTCCTGATTCAGCGCCGTTATAAAGCCGTCAAAATGGCAGCAGCTTTCCCGAAAACTCTCGGGAAAATCCTCCGCGGTTGCAACGCCGCGGGTCATGATGCGCTTTGCCGCGCTGTTCAGTGCATGACAGGTCTGCGAGGCGGAGTATTCCCAGCAGCGGCGAAAACGAGCGCAGCAACGGCAGACTCGGTCTGCAGCGCCGTCATAGACGCTGTCCGCCTCACTTTGCGTCACTGTTTCAAGCTCCGGAGGAAGCTGCCGCCGGAGTGTTTCGAGAACCTCCGCCGCCTCCAGCAGCGATCTTGCAGCAGCCTCGCGGTGGCTTGCCGCGATCCCGGAGGGGAGTAAATGCAGCCGATCCGCAACGGTTCCTGCAACGACGCCCAATCCCAGACCGATATACGCCGCAGACGATACCGTCCCGAAGAAAAGCAGCACAGTGGCGGACAGACCGGCAAACAGCACGCCTCGCAGTATCGCATTCCGAAGGCGAAAAATCCTTACCAGCACAGACGGAAGCAGCAGTGCCACCGTAATGCAATTTCCGTATATCCCTGTCAGATCAAGCGCAACCCCCGCCGCCGCAGTCAGCGCAAGCTCCGGCGACACCGTTGCCAGAGCCGCTGCGCAAAACAGTCCCAGATCTACCGGAAGCCCTGTGCCAGACAAGCCGGACAAAAGCACCGCAAGGAAAAACACCTTGCCGCGCCGGTCGCCCCGTACCGACTCGCGGAAGGCCGCCTGTCCAACGGCGGCGAGCAGCAGCTTCATTGCCCATCGGGCAGCCTCTGTCCAGCATGGATGACTGAACAGCATCACCATACCGAGCGTGGCGGATACTCCTGCTGCCATGACAGGCAGGAACCATCGGGAGGCCGGAAGCTGTGTCCCCTGAAACACCACAACCGCCGCAAGCATCAGAATCGAAAAGGCGGTCATCTCCGCACCCTGTGCGCCGCCCCACAGCAGAAGATAGCCCAGCACCGTCCCAGCGCAAGAGGATACCGAGCGCAGCCCAATGTGCAGCGCCGATGCCATACAACCGGCAAGCGGCAGCGGACAACCCGCAATCCGCGCACCGCTCATAAAGAAGCCTCCGACAAACAATAGTAGGCTGTCCCGAAGCAGCCGACCACGCTCTGTCGATAGGGCATTGCTCAATCGCGGTAACAGCCGTCCCTTTTGCAAGAGCCGCTGTGAGTCGGATCCCTTCATTCGTATATCCCTCCATCCCGCCAGGTCATATCTATCAGAAAATTTGATATGATTTTAACACACAACGCAGCGCCGAAACTGTCGGAAAATACGAGAAGTAGCGCGGGAGACAAAAAATATCTCGGATTCTCCCGCGCAGTTACATCGTTGACAGCAGGGAATGCGGATGATATGATTAACAGCGTGAAACGGAGGGAACGGCATGGGTATTGAAGTTGAATTTAAGCTGGCATTGCGGGAGCGGCAGACGGAATTGATTCCGTCGGATCCTTTGATTCTTGCTCTCGCAGACGGCGCATGGCAGAAGACCTGCATGAAAAGCATATACTATGACACACCGAACCGCCGGTTTTCCGAATTGCATTGGACCATTCGCCGCCGGCTGGAGGGAACGCGCAGTGTTATCTGCGTTAAAACGCCGATGTCGGATCCGCATGCCCGCAATGAGTGGGAAGCCGAGGCACCGGAGCTGTCGCGCGCAACCGTGCGCTATCTGACAGAATGTGGTGCACCCTCCGCGCTCCTGGATGCCCCGGAGCTGATTCCCATTTGCGGCGCGGAGTTTTTGCGCCGACATGTGGTGCTTCGCTTTTTGGACGGCAGTCGTGCCGAGCTGGCGGTGGATACGGGCTTTCTTCGCGGCGAAACAGAAAAACAGCCCTTTTCCGAACTGGAGCTGGAACTGCTGGAAGGTGCGCCAACGGAGACGGCACAGCTTGCGCAGACGCTTTGCGAACGCTACGGTCTCGTGAAAGAGCCGCGAAGCAAATTCGCCCGGGCAAACATGTTAAAATAAAGGCAGCACCGCACAATTCGGCAGACGCAGTTGTGCGGTGCTTCCAAGAGCAATAACGCGCTGCAGAATCCCGTGATGTCATTGCGGAAAGCATGACATCATTGGTGATTCTGCAGCGCGCCGTTGTGTTATTCTTCCTGCCAGGCAATTAGAAAGTCCGGCTCTACGAGGCTGGCGTCAAAACGGTAATGTCCCAAGATTTCTAAATTTGTCCGACTCAGATAGTCCTCCTCCCGATTTGGCTGTCCACCGTTATGGATGATATATACGGTTCCGTTCCGTGTCCGACGGTCAGAAACGATCCCAATATGCTGGTTGTCTCCGAACACCACGATGTCTCCCGGCTGCCACTGGTCAATTTGCGACGGATCTGTGGTCAGGCAGATCGCGTAGGTTTCGAAAAAGATGCGAAGGTTCCGCACCCGCCGAAAGTCGATATGATCATCACGATGCGTGATATGGGGATATGCCTCTGGTCGCAGGGCAATATCCAAGTCCACCATGTCACGCAGGCAGTAGCCCGCATTGCGAAACGCACGCCACACCACGTCGGTGCAGACACCAATGTCATCCGGTGGATAAGCTTCGTTATAGTAGCGTCCGTCATAAACCGGATGATTCTCCGCATCCTGTCGCGCACCGAGCAGAAGATCCCTATAGTCATCCACGCCGTTTCCGTTAAAGTCCACCGGACTGACCGCTGTTTCAATATCAAAATCCTCCGCCGTATAGCTTTTGGTGGGCAGCAGATTCCAATGGGATAAGACGAGCAGCACCGCTGTCAGCAGCAGAAGGAAAAGACCGACGATCAGTGGGAGCAGCCAGCGCCTTTTTTTTCGCACCATCATTCGACCGTGACCAGACCGTTTTCCCCGACGGTAACGGTCATACCGTCGTGCACATAATCCAGAAACTCCTCGCCAAGGGAATCTACCACGGGCATACTGACGTCATCCAGCCAAACTTCGGCCAGAATTGCACCCGCGGCAGCGAGGGAGTCAATGCGGTTGGCGAACAGCATACAGGCCGGCTGCCGCTTCATCGCACAGGCGCAGTAGAGCACCAGACCGCCGGTGGTGGAGCCGATGGTCTGCGGGAGGCACAATGCGGCTCCTGCCATGGGCTTGCCATATAGGTCAGGGTTGCTCTGGTCGTTGCATTTTGCGGTCTTATCCCCAAACTGCAGAGATTTCTGAAAGGATGCCAATGTGTTGAGTCCGCCGTGCGAGACCAGTGCGGCAGCCTTGGCTGTACCCGGAGTTACAACTCGTCCCTGAAATGTCTTCATTGCTTACTTCCTCCCTTTGTGATCTGGAGCAGAATTTCATCGTCAGTATAATACCGGGCACTGGTGTAGGTACGCAGCTTGTTGGAGGAGGTGATGACCGGCATTTTCCCGCACAGCGGATTGTTCATATACATCAGCGGGCAGATATATGAGGTGATGACGCCTGTTTCTCTCAGTCGTGCAGCATATGGTGTCTGCTCAAATTCTTTGAGCACAGCGGGAGCTGCAGTAAATACGGTCGGAATGACCACCTTTTTGTTGCCCGCCTCCTTCAGACCGGCTTCTACCCGTTCGGTCCAGTCCTTAAGCTGCTGCAGGGACATATGGGGACAGCCCATGAAGCATAGCTTTGGCTTTGCTTCCGGATTCTTCCAGATCACCGGATAGCTGTCTCTGACCCGCTGCAACTCCGCATCGTCAATGACATAGACCTTTGCGTTTTCCTTAAGTAGCTTTCCACCGAACTCCTTTGCTTCCGGCGTCAGGTTTTCAATATGATACAGACCCACGGCGCCGTTTGATGCGGTGGCTGCCCCCAAATCCTTGAGATAGGTACAAACCGCATCGTCCAGTTCCGTCCCCAGCCAGCGGTCCAGACCGATGACATACGGCACGTCCTCCATGACCTTCATGCCGATGGCGGAGCCGAGAAGCTGTGCCTCCGGCTTCTTTGATGTCTCAATCTTTACAATCCAGCTTGCCCTGCGCCCCTCGTCCGTCAGCAGACCAAAATATGGCACATAGCCTACGATGGAGCCCATTAAATCCATGATGCCGGAATTGCGGTTGCAGCGCGCGCCGAGCACGGAGTTCGCATAGACCACCGCGGAGGACTCCGACCAGCTTAAAACATCGCCTTTTTCCGGTTTGTTGCCCACTGCATCCATATAGCAGGTGCAGGTAAAGGCATCTTTATCCATCAGACCCAGTTTGGTAAGCTGATCCTCATAGTAGTCCTGCCGATTGTACATGAATTTTTTGAAAACAAGATTTTGAAGCAGATTGCTGGGGACATTTTTGTCCAGCGGACGGGGATCAACGGAGAATTTCTGCCCGGAAACAGCGCCCGCCGCAATGAGCTGTTCCATCAGATCATATACCGGCTGCAAAACGCCCAAGCCGAAGGAGGTCACCAGATGGTTATACTTTGAGGTGACCGGCACCATTTTTTCCGCGCCGAAGGCTTCCCCAAACATCACAAGGGTCTTCATGACCTTTGCCATGGTTTCACCCTTTGCGCCATTTAAAATCTCCTGTTGTTCAACGGTTAACTGCATATCATTGCCTCCTTAAATCTCACGCGCCAGCCGGAACGCAGCACGATTTGCTTCCAGCACCCTGCCGCCGGCAAAGCTGTCGCCGATATTGTAAAGCTCCGGTGCCGCCTTTGCTTCCTGAAGCTGATAGAACAGGCTTTCGTTTGCTCTGCCGCCCATTGCGAATACCACCAAATCGGCATTCAGTGTTTCCTCTTCATACTCGTCGGCGATCTTCGGTGCCAGCGGATTGACCACGTTCTTCGGAAGGATCGGTTGCCAGGTATTATACGGATTCGGGACATTTTTATGGGTATTTCTGCTGACCTTCACCGCGTTTTCTCCAAAGCCGACAACCTTTGTCATGTTCATCAGCCGCACGCCGTTTTTCTTCATGTAATAGATCAGATGCCCTCGGTTTGCCGTGCAGGAGCCGTCCATAAAATATGGCAGCATTTCCACCACCGTCACATCCTTCGCATGCTCATATGAAAGCCAGTATGCCGTCTCACAGCCGACAACGCCGCCGCCAATGACAACAATTTTTTTCGCGTCACCCAACACGGAAGGATCAGCCAACAGATGGGTTGCCTGCACGGTTTTCACCTGCTCCATATTCGGCAACTTCAGGGTTGCGGCATCCGTACCGACGGCGGTCACGATAACGTCATAGCCTTCCTGCTTCAAGCGCTCCGCCGTCGCCTCCGTGTTCAGATACAGCCGCAGTTTTCCCTCCTCATTGGCTTTCAGAACGTTGTTTTCCACAAAAATCCGATAATTATCAAAGTCAAACTTGTTTCTCGGCACGGAACCGGGGATCATCTTTCCGCCGATTCTACCGGATTTTTCATACAGATCGATTCTGTGCCCTCTGCGCGCTGCTTCCAACGCGAAATTGCTGCCTGCAGGACCGGCACCAATGACTGCGATCCGTTTTGGCTGCTCCGCCTTATCCGGCACCGCGGGAATTGAGTACTCAAAGGCGGTGCGGGGATTGACCGCGCACTGCGGATGCCCGCCGTCCACAAACTCGTTGATACAGCCTTCCTGACAGCCGATACAGGGGCAGATATCTTCCACTCTTCCGGCAAACGCCTTGTTTGGCCATTCCGGATCTGCCAGCAGCGGACGACCGAGCATGATC
>CAMGMW010000069.1 GCA_946059285.1 uncultured Clostridia bacterium | reverse complement strand
GGACCATGCGGGCATCGCCACGCAGATTCGCGTGGAGGAGGAGCTGCGCAAGGAGGGACTGACCCGCTACGACCTCGGACGCGAGGAATTTATCAAACGCGTTTGGGACTGGAAGCGGCAGTATGGCGACCGCATCGTCGAGCAGCAGAAAAAGCTGGGCGCATCCTGCGACTGGGATCGTGCGCGTTTTACGATGGACAAGGGCTGCTCCAACGCGGTGCGTGAGGTTTTTGTCAATTTGTATGAGCAGGGGTTGATCTATAAAGGCAGCCGCATCATCAACTGGTGTCCGCATTGCGTGACCGCCTTGTCCGATGCGGAGGTCGAATATGTTGACAAGCCCGGTCACCTTTGGCACATCAGATATCCGCTTGCCGACGGCAGCGGAGAGGTCGTTGTTGCAACGACGCGACCGGAAACGATGCTGGGCGACAGCGGCGTTTGCGTCAACCCGAACGACGAGCGTTATCGGGATATCGTCGGCAAGACGGTTATCCTCCCGCTGATGAATAAGGAGATCCCTGTGGTCGCCGATGACTATGCGGAGATGGAGTTCGGCACTGGATGTGTCAAAATGACGCCCGCACATGACCCCAACGACTTTGAGGTTGGCCTGCGGCACAATCTGGAAGTGATCCGCGTTCTGGATGACCACGGCGTGGTCAATGCGCTCGGTGGAAAATATCAGGGACTGGATCGCTACGAGGCAAGGAAGCAGATTGTTGCCGATCTGGAGGAACAGGGCTATCTGGTAAAGGTCGAGCCGTACAACCACAATGTCGGAACCTGCTACCGCTGCCATCAAGACGTGGAGCCGATCATCTCCGCCCAGTGGTTTGTCAAGATGAAGCCGCTGGCAGAGGAGGCGCTCCGCGTTGTGAACGGGGGCGAGACGAAATTCGTCCCCGAACGCTTCACGAAAATCTATACCAGCTGGATGGAGAATGTGCGCGATTGGTGCATTTCCCGTCAGCTGTGGTGGGGTCATCAGATCCCCGCATGGTACTGTGCAGATTGCGGTCACATGACCGTTTCGCGTGAGGATGCAACAGTCTGTGAAAAGTGCGGCAGCAAGAACATTACGCGTGATGAGGACGTGCTGGACACCTGGTTCTCGTCGGCGCTATGGCCCTTCGAGACGCTGGGCTGGCCGGATACGCAGGCGAAGGATTTTAAATATTTCTTCCCCACAGATGTGCTGGTCACCGGCTATGACATCATTTTCTTCTGGGTTGCCCGTATGATCTTCTCTTCCTGTAAACAGACAGGAAAACCGCCGTTCCACACGGTTCTGATTCACGGTCTGGTGCGGGATGACAAGGGCAGAAAAATGTCCAAATCTCTCGGAAACGGTATCGATCCGCTGGAAATGATCGACCGCTTTGGCTCCGATGCACTGCGGATGAATATGCTCACGGCAAACTCCCCCGGCAACGATATGCGCTTTTATGTGGAACGCTGCGAGGCGATGCGCAATTTTGCCAATAAGCTCTGGAACGCCAGCCGCTATGTGATGATGAACCTTTCCGTCGAGAAGAATGAGCTGCCTCCGTTGTCAGAGCTGGAGACGGCGGATAAGTGGATCCTTTCCAAGCTGAATACGCTGATCGCAGAGGTCACGGAGAATCTGGACAAATATGAGCTTGGCGTTGCGGTGCAGAAGGTCTATGATTTCATCTGGGACAGCTACTGCGACTGGTATATCGAGCTGACAAAGGCACGCCTTTACGGCGAGGACGAGGAGAGCAAGCTGGTTGCTCAGCAGGTTCTGCTGTATGTGCTGGATCAGATTTTGCGTCTGATGCATCCGTTCATGCCTTTCATCACGGAGGAAATATGGCAGGCGATCCCGCACGAGGGCGAGGCACTGATCATTGCCGCGTGGCCGAAGTTCCGCGAAGACCTGTGCTTCAAGGTGGAGGAGAACGCAATGGAGAGCATTATGAATGCGATCCGCGCCGTCCGCAACCGCCGCGCTGAAATGAATGTGCCGCCTTCCAAAAAATGCACGCTGTATATCGTTACGCAGAAGCCGGATATTTTCACTTCCGGTACTGCCTTTATCACCCGCCTTGCCTACGCGGATGAGGTGATCGTTTCCGATGCGGAGCCTGCGGGACATGAGACAATGGTCTCCTGCGTTACGCATGATGCCGCTCTGTATATGCCGATGAACCAGTTGGTGGATGTCGAAAAGGAACTTGCCCGCATAGCAAAGGAGAAGGAAAAAACTGAGAAAATGCTCGCCTCCATCCGCGGCAAGCTGAGCAATGCCGGCTTCCTTGCAAAAGCACCGGAGCAGGTTGTCCGTGCGGAAAAAGAAAAAGCGGAAAAGCTGGATTCACTTATGAAACAGCTTTGTGAGAGTGAGCAGCGGTTAAAAGCGCTGTAAGGACTCCCGCAGGGTGCGCTGCAAAAGCTGTTGTGCCATTGTAGGAAGTGGTTGATGCTGCAGCATGGAAATTTAAAATGTTAAAAATCGTCCTGTTTTATAACATTTTAGATTTCCAGGGCAGTGTGACCGCACCGAAATGACATGACCGTAATTTGCGGCGCGCCCATTTTGCATCCGAATCGATATTTTTTCTTTATTTCTGTGATGCTTTGGTGTATAATCAATCATATACACTTAGAGCAAGCCCTGTGTTCTGCGACGGGCGGAAAGGATATCCTCTATGGAAAATGAAAGCTATAAGCCGAAGGAACGGGATAAGAAAGATTTTTTGGAAGATTTGTATGCACTGCTGCATGATCTAGTCTATATTCTTGCGGGTATTACCCTGTTTTTTGTCTTTGTCGTACGGCTGGTGGGCGTTTCCGGACCGTCCATGATGCAGACGCTGCAGGACGGAGACTATGTTGCGCTTTTGAGCAATGTTCTGATGGGCGACCTGGAGCAGGGAGACATCATTGTCGCCCGAAAGCAGTCCTTTGAGAACGGAGAACCGATTGTAAAGCGCGTCATTGCCACAGAGGGTCAGACGGTGGATATCCTGTACGACAATAATGGAATCGGAACGGTCTACGTTGACGGCGAGGCAATCAAAGAAACGTATATCAACAGCGAAATGTATATGCCAAACTACAGCATGACCGCTTTTCCACAGGTCGTGGAAGAAAACTGCGTTTTCGTTATGGGCGATAACCGTAACCGCTCCGCAGACAGCCGATATTCTCTGATCGGGCAGATCGAGGAGAGTCAGGTGCTCGGAAAGGTACTGTTTGTGCTGTTCCCGGGCAAGGGTGAAAGTGAAAACCGTGATTTCAGCAGGATCGGAGCCGTTTCATAATGGACGACAGGATGAACATTCAGTGGTATCCGGGACACATGACCAAAACGCGCCGCAAAATGGAAGAGGATATGAGACTTGTGGATGCGGTTTGCGAAATTCTGGATGCCCGTATCCCGATGTCCAGCCGGAATCCGGATATTGATGCCATCTGCGGTGCGAAACCAAGACTGGTAATCCTGAATCGGACTGATCTTGCAGATCCGGAAGCGACCAGAAAATGGAGCGACTATTGGAAGTCCAGAGGCTTTGCCGTTGTGTGTACAGACTGCAAAAGCAGAAAAGGGATCGACCGGTTTATTCCGACGGTACGCGCACTGCTTTCGGAAAAGCTGGAACGCTATGCCCAAAAGGGACAAAGCGGCAGACCGCTGAAGCTGATGATCGTCGGCATACCCAATGTTGGGAAGTCCACATTTATCAATCAGATCGCCGGAAGAAAGGGCGCAAAGGCGGAAAACCGCCCCGGCGTGACGAGAGGAAAGCAGTGGGTAACGGTAGACCGCGGTCTTCTGCTGTTGGATACCCCGGGTATTTTATGGCCGAAATTTGACGATGAAGAGGTCGGCAGGCGGCTTGCCTATACCGGTGCGGTGAAGGACGACGTACTTGACACGGAGACCTTGGCATGCCACCTGCTCACAATGCTGTGGGAGAGATACCCTGCGGCGGTGAAGGAACGGTATAAGCTGGAACTGCCTGAGAACGCGACCGGATATGAGCTGCTGACGGAAGCGGGAAGAAAGCGGGGCTTCCTGCTTGCTCGGGGTGAAATTGATACCGAGCGCATGGCAAATGTCCTTTTGGAGGAATATAGAAGCTGTAGAATCGGACGGTTCACGCTGGAGGATCCGCCGGAGAGAGAAGCATGCGGGGAGAAGCTATGACGGATTTATGGAAGTATGAGCATGAGGCATATGACGCGGGCTATGAGACGGTCTGCGGCGTGGACGAGGCGGGGCGTGGACCGCTGGCGGGTCCCGTGTGCGCCGCCGCGGTCATATTGCCGCGTGATTTGGAGATTGAAGGTCTGAACGATTCAAAAAAGCTGAGCGATAAGCGCCGCCGGGCGCTTTATGATATAATTGTGCAGGAGGCACTTGCCTATGGCATCGCCTTCGCGACAGAACAGGAGATTGATGAGATCAATATTTTGCAGGCGACCTTTCTGGCGATGCGGCGTGCAATGGAGCAGCTGACCGTTCGACCATCGCTGGCACTGATCGATGGGAATCGGGAGACGGAGTTCGGACTGCCGGTTCGCACGATCGTCAAAGGCGACAGCCTCAGCGCCAACATTGCGGCTGCATCGATTCTTGCAAAGGTGACGCGGGATCGGTTCATGGAAGAGCAGGACGCGATCTATCCGCAATACGGGTTCGCGATCCATAAAGGCTACGGCACACGGGCGCATTATGATGCGCTGCGTCAATATGGCATGACACCGATTCATCGCCGAACGTTTCTGAAAAAGTTTTATGGCGAATGATTTGAGGGGGCGATGGGGCGAAAGCTTGGCAGCGGAATACCTGCGGAAACAAAAATACAAGGTAATCGCCGCGAACTATCGCAGCCGCTTTGGCGAGATCGACCTGATTGCTGAAAACCGCGAATTCCTGGTGTTTGTGGAAGTCAAGCTGAGAAAAAACGCGGTGTTTGCGGAAGCGGCTGAATTTGTTGACAGACGCAAGCAGGAACGTATCCGCCAAACAGCGCTGATGTATCTGGCGGAGCACGGCGAGTCTGTGCGGCAGCCCCGCTTTGATGTGATTGAGATTTACGCGCCGGAGGGCGTCGATACAAAAAGACCAAAAATCAAGCATTGGAAGGATGCGTTTGCATGAAAGTACGGCTGCTGGACGGACATTGCGATACCGCATTTGAGCTGTGGCGAAAAAAAGAATCGCTGGACTGCAATTCCTGCCATATTGACCTGCAGAAGGCTTCCGCTCTGGAGCGTTATGCGCAGGTATTTGCTTTTTGCAGTTACGCGGACCATCCGATCCCGTGGAAGCGGGAGGAGCTTCTGACGCTGCCGCTTCGATATTTGCGGCAAGAAGTTGACCGGAATCGTGACCGCGTCGCTTTTGCGTCGAATGCGGAGGAAATCAAACAGCTTTGGGAATCCGGGAGGACTGCAATTCTGCTGTCTTTGGAGGGCACAGAAATCATTGACTGCCGACCGGAGCGCTTACCGTCACTGCGTGAAAACGGCTTTGTGATGACTACGCTGACATGGAACGGTGACAATGCGCTGGCGGGATGGCATGGCTCAGACCGCGGTCTGACGGATTTGGGACGAGCGTTTGTCCGCACGGCGCAGGAAACCGGAATCCGGATCGATGTGAGTCATCTTTCCGAGACCGCCTTTTGGGACCTGTGTGAAATAACGTGTGCGCCGATTCTGGCCAGCCATTCCAACTGCCGCTCACTGTGGGAGCATACGCGCAATCTGTCGGATGATCAACTGCGTGCCATCGCGCAGACGGGCGGAACGGTTGGGTTGAATTTGTATCCGCCATTTCTGGGAGAGCACGCGGATTTTGAGACCCTGCGCCGACATCTGGAGCACATACTCACCGTGTGCGGACAGACGCATGTCGCGTTGGGCGGCGATCTGGATGGCTGTGAATCTCTGGCGCAGGGATTCGATTCTCTGTCGGGCTATCCTGCGTTTTACCGTTATTTGCAGAGCTGTGGCTATGACGAGGAGCTTTTGGATCGGATTTTTTATCGGAATTTACTGGCAGTATTGTAAAGGGAGAAACGGATGGCACTTTATGCAATCGGTGATCTGCATCTGTCCTTCGGAACCAATAAACCGATGGATGTTTTCGGAGGAGTGTGGGAAGGCTATCTCGAAAAGCTCCGAGCGGGATTTTCTGTCATCCGCCCGGAGGATACGACTGTCCTGCTCGGCGACTTGTCCTGGTCGTTGGGGCTGGACGCGGCAAGGGAGGATTTTGCCTTCATCAACGAAATTCCCGGAAGAAAAATCATTTTGAAAGGGAATCATGATTACTGGTGGACAACAGCCGCAAAATTCTATCGTTTTTGCGAAGAAAACCAGTTTTCCGATTTGTGGATTCTTAATAACAACTGCTATGAATATGAAGACATCGCCATCACCGGAACCCGAGGCTGGTTCTTTGAGGAGGATGCGATTGAGGGCAGCCACAACGACAAGGTGTTCAAACGGGAAATGATCCGTCTGGAAACGTCCCTGAAAGCGGCGGGAGAGAGGGAAAAATACTGCTTTTTGCATTATC